>JANTGA010000154.1 GCA_024763175.1 Sulfurovum sp. | reverse complement strand
TTGGATTTTATAGTTTTAGAGGAAAAAAGTTATTATTTGGAAGATGAAGTGGGGTTTTTAGGGGTGAGATTGGGTGAGTTTTTTCACAGTCTCAGAGAGTGGGAACGAGAAGAACTCCCTTGCAAGTTTCTCAAAGGCAAGTTGAGACAAGGATCGCTTAGTAGATTGCCGAAAGTCTGTTTGATTCTGATTATTTTTTCTTTTTCATATCCAGCAGTGTACTGATGATCGGCACGACCCCTTTGAGTCCGAAAAATTCTCCGCTGGTCAATGAATCGACACTGCTTTTGACACGATAGGCACTCTCTTTGAACTCTGAGACATTCTTCTTGACCCCGTCGATATCTGTAGAGAGTTGATCCAGCGCAAAATTGCGGATCTCTTCGATCGATTCTGCTTCTGGCCCACTACTCTGTCGTGAAGCGATCACGAAAAAAATCACAGCCAGCAGCAGGTTGACCCCGGAGAGAATCGCCGCAGAGATGAGCGGGGTAAATTGTGTCTCAAGATAGAGATAAAAGGTCACATTGAGCATCACCAACCCGACCAAGATAGCCAGGAGTGCGATAGAGATCAGTATGGTTTGTCGTCCTTTTTTGCGCATCTCCAGCTTCAGCAGTGCTTTTTCGCTCTTGATCAAAAGCTTGAGTTTGGCATTGATATCATGGTTCATTATCACTCCTTTAGTTTGATGAGAGTGCACGCCCAAAAGCAGCACCCAGCGCGAAAAGTACAACAGCAGCCAGAGGCGAGAGGTTTTCATACTCTTTTTTGAGCGTATCAACCAACTCGTGCAGCTCATCCTCGATGCCCTCCTGGATCTCCCCCGCTTTCTCTTTAACTGCCTCTATCGATTGCTCTGCTTCCGACTCCTCCTCTTTTTTTGCCCTCTCCTCCTCCAGAGCTTTTTGCGCCGCTCTCCTCTCTGCTTCTTCTTTCTCTCTCTTCAGTCTCTCTACCTCTTTGCGAAGCATATCAAGCTCTTGATGCATCGTCATTTTTGCCATCTTTTTCTCCTTCTTTTTCAAGTTATCCGTAGATCCTTGCAGTCCTGCCAAAGAACAATCGCCCTGACTTCAAAAGTGAGTCGGAACGAACGATTTCCCTGTCCCTCTCTTGCGTGCGAAATGATGTTGAGTCTTCACTCAACGTACTGAAAAATTCTGTAGCGCCCGCGCTTTCTTCTCGTACTCCTCACTTTTTTGGGTATCGCCTGTCATCTTGTAGTAATATGCCAGCCCGGAGACAATCTGAATATTACCGGTATGCTTGAGGTATACATCTTCGAGTATTTTGATGGCTTCTTTGGGATCTTTCGCTCCTATCGATACGGCATAAACATAACTGAGCCGTGCATCATCAGCATTGAATTCGGCTGCTTTTTTCAGTTCCGGGATCGCTTTGGCATTCTCTTTGTTCCGAACATACCACAGTCCCAGTGCATGATGAATGATAGCTGCTTGAGGTACTTCTTTCAAGCCTTGCTTGAGAACCTCAAATGACTTCTCGCTCCTGCCCTGATGCTGAAGAAAATTACTGTAATTAATGTAAGCAGGGACAAACTGCGGCTGAAGTCGAATCGCTTCGACATAAGCTGCTTCTGCCTCTTTTGGCATCTTCAGGTTGCTGTAGAGTACTCCGAGTGAAAGCTGTGATTCGGGACGATCACTGCTAAAAATAAGTGTCTCTTTATATTCAGCTAAAACTTTTTCGAAAAGCTCTTTTCTCTCTTTGTCCATCTCTCCCAGAGGAAAAACAGAAAGCTGCCGTGCTGCTTCCATCCTGACCGTTTTGAGAGGATCGCTGAGCATCTTGAATGTCTCCTGAATGCGCATTTTGGGAGGGAAAGACTCCAGTGATTGAAGTGCGGCTCTACGAATCTTGCCATCTTTGTTTCTGAGCATTTGAAGCGTTGTTGTATACGTTTGCCTGGAGGGATAATGTCCAAGGTAAGCAGTCACTGTCGCTTTGGCGATATCCGGCGCATCACTCATCAATACTTCATAGAGTCCTTTGGGTGCACTTTTGCTATTGCTTCTCAATGCTTCGAGTGAATGAGCAAAGTTCTGTTTTCCTACAGGTATCTTGCCATACCATTTTTTGACTGCATCCGCTGCCCACTTGGCATCTTTGTCGGTATGGCAGAGGTTGCAGGCATTGGGTATCTCTTTCATCTCAACCGAAATATCCGGTCTGGGAATACGAAAGCTATGGTCATTGCGGCTATCGACCCCCATATAGGTGCGTGCCGGCATATGACAGCTGATGCAGCTCTCACCGGTGCTTCCGGCTTGGTGGTGATGGTGGGTGGGTGATTTGTATTGATCCATCTTGTGGCAGCGGAAACAGATCTTGTCCCCCTCTGCCCTGCGTTCAAGTGTGTGTGGGTTGTGGCAGTCACTGCAGGTGACACCTTTGGCATACATTTTGCTCTGCAGAAATGAGTCATAGACATAGACTTCATCTTCGATTTTGCCATCAGGAAAATAGAGTCCCCGGTCGAGCATCGAAGGCAAATAGTGCTCCTCAAA
>JANTGA010000153.1 GCA_024763175.1 Sulfurovum sp. | reverse complement strand
TTCCTGAAAAAATTAATTTCAGCCAACAAATCCGGACTTGTTTTGTTCAGCAGCGGTTCGACGGGAGAGCCGAAGGCGATGCTGCATGACCTCGACAAGCTGATGGAGAGCTATAGAGGCAAGAGGCAAAAAGAGATCAATACGATGATCTTTTTGACTTTTGACCACATTGGCGGTATTGATACGATGATGAGACTTTTTTCTATTGGAGGCACATTGACTATACCGGCATCGAGACAAGCCGATGAGATATGCAGGCTGGTTCAAACACATAAAGTCAATGTCCTACCATCTTCTCCGACATTTTTGAATCTACTGCTTTTAAGTGATTTGCATCACAGGTATGACCTCAGCTCTTTAAAGATCATTGCTTTTGGTGCAGAACCGATGCCGGAATCCCTGCTGCACAGATTGAAAGAGTCGTTTCCGGACATTGAGCTTCAACAAAAATTCGGAACCAGCGAAACCAATGCCATCAAAGTGACCAGTCAGTCAAACGATAGCCTCTTTTTCAAGCTAGATGATCCAAATTTGGAGTATAGAGTTGTTGAAGATGAATTGTGGCTGAGAAGTAAAACGCAGGTTTTGGGCTATCTCAATGCATCGATGGAAAGCTTTACTGATGATGGCTGGTTCAAGACGGGAGATCTTGTGGAGACAACAGAAGACGGATATATCAAGATCATAGGCAGAAACAATGAAGTCATTAACGTAGGTGGAGAAAAAGTGCTGCCCGCTGAGGTTGAATCTGTGTTGTTGGACATGGACGAGTTCAGTGATGTGATGGTCTATGGTGAAGAGAACCAAATAACTGGACAGAGTGTTACTGTTGATGTGGTTGCGAAACAGGAAATGGATAAACGGGAAGTTAAAAAGGCGATCAGGAAATTTTGCAAGAATAGGCTTGAAAATTATAAGATCCCAACCAAGATCAATATGGTCAATCAAACAAATTATGGTGAAAGATTTAAAAAAATTAGGAGAAAATAATGGAAACAATCAAAATAAACGATTCACAACTGAGTTATAGAGATACGCCATGGGATAAAAGAAGTTTCGGAGTGGATACAAGAGAGATTATGAGTGTCGAGTATCAGAATGAGAATGATCTGGCCCAACTGATAACAGAATTCGAAAAAATACTGAATGCGGAAACTTTGATCTATTTCAGACAAGACTCCAATGATCAAATAGCAAAAAAAGTATTGCTTTCTCATGGGTATTATATCGCTGAAGCATCTCTACTGATCAAATTGACTAAAGTGAAAAATGTTGATTTTTCAAAAATATACAGGAATAATCTTGAAATTGACGATAAAATCAACGAAGAAGACATCAAACAACTTCAAGATATTGCCTATAACAGTTTCAACTACAGTCGATTTCACGAAGATCCGTTTTTAGATATTGAAAAATGCAGAGCAAGATACTCCAACTGGATTTTGGACCTAGTAGCACAGGGAAAAGAAGTTTATGTTTATCGGCAAAACGATGAAGTGATCTCCTTTCAGTTCTATTCTGTTGAAAACAATAAAGTGGATCTGATCCTGGGTGGCAGCAAAGAAGGGTATGGCATGATGACACTCTATTTCTTTTCAACACTTATGACAGATTTGCAAAACAAAGGTATCAAGAAGATGGATACGATGATTTCGGCATCCAATCTGGGGATCCTAAATACCTATATCTCTTTTGGATACACTGTACAAAAATCATTTTTTGACTACCACAAAATAGTAAAATAGGTGCATGATTATCATTCAATACTTTTACAGAATACAAAGCCCGGTTCTTTTACAATTTGGTACGGTCGTAAAAGATGATATAATCATAAAAAATTTTTAAAGTTAAAAATAATTATGGGATATTTTTATATTTTCGGTACGATCTTTTTTACCGTTTACGGACAACTGGTATTAAAATGGAGGATATTGGGGGTCGGGTCATTGCCGGATGCAACATTTGCAAAAATGCTCTTTTTAATGAAACTGCTTTTTGACCCGTTTATTCTCAGCGGCTTTATCTCTGCCTTTATTGCTTCATTTTTTTGGATGGCGGCCATGACAAAATTTGACCTAAGTTTTGCCTATCCCTTTATGAGCGGTTCATTTGTATTGGTATTTTTCTTTTCAGTTTTTTTATTTCATGAGCCCGTAACATGGGAAAAGGTCATTGGCTTACTGCTGATAGTGGCCGGTATCGCAGTAACAAGTAGGAGTATGTAATGATCCCATTCAATAAGCCTCCCTTTACAGGCAACGAAGAACACTATGTCATCGAGGCAATGTACAGCGGCAAAATATCAGGAGATGGCGATTTTACCCAAAAATGTCATCACTGGTTTGAAGCAAAACTAAGAAACAGTAAAGTTCTTTTGACAACATCCTGCACGCATGCTTTGGAGATGGCTGCCATCTTGATAGGTACTAAACCGGGTGATGAAATCATTATGCCTAGTTATACTTTTGTATCTACGGCAAATGCTTTTGTACTTCATGGCGCAAAAATAGTATTCGTGGATATCCGTCCCGATACGATGAATATTGATGAAAGTTTAATAGAGGAAGCTATCACGGATAGAACAAAAGCGATCATA
>JANTGA010000152.1 GCA_024763175.1 Sulfurovum sp. | reverse complement strand
CGAAACACATCAGACCCTTCCTTGCCAACAATCTACTGAGAATGTATGATGAAAAATTGGCAGAGCCCGGCTGCCATCACGAGGTTAAAGTCGTGGACGAATCCGAGCACTTCATTATTCATCAGATCGTCAAAGTCTGCAAGCAGAAGTAGATCTTTCCTACCTCTTCTTGAAAGTTATATGCTTATTGAGCAGGTAAAAGAGTGTACTGTAGACGACCATTCCCGCAAAGAATGCAATATTTTCTCCCAGCAGGTGATGCTCCACCAAAAGATAGAGTGCCGCATAACTCACACCATACGAAACGCCAAAAGCGATCAAAAATCTAAAAAATTCGGTTAACTTGTTGTTTTCACTGAAAAAGACAAATTGGCGATTGAGGAAAAAACTGACAATGATCCCTACGACATAACTCAAAAAATAGGAGAGGCTGTAGCTCAGGCCGATCAGATGAAAGAGAATCATAATGATACTATAGCCGATCACAGTATTGACAACACCAACGATCACAAATCGCACAAACGTTTGATCAAACATACTTAAGCCTTTTTCGCAACCAAAAGCACTGTCTTCAGCTCTCTCTCCCGATCCTCTGAGATACGGTAACTTTTCTCAGCCCGATCATAAAAAAAGACTTCTCTATCCGGCTCGGAATAGCCGGGATGTACCATGATTTCATACGCTTGAGGACTATCCTTGAGCTTTTGCAGGATATCGGCACCTATGACTCCGGTATAGAGTATCGAATAAAATTTTCTTCCCCGGTAGAGATCGGCGTGCCGTGCATCCCACAGACTGAAGCCCCTCAATAGAAAATATTTGACAATGCCGCCGTTGAGAATAAAATTGTATCGTTTTGTGAGCAGGAGTGACTCGATCAGGCTTTCATTCACCAGACGCACTCTTCCTATCTGATATTTTTTTGCCAGTTTGACGACTACAGGATAGAGATGCGGGATAAGGTGGATATGACGATGACTGTCGAGATGTGTCAGGGTTCTTTCTTCCTTTTTTTCTTCCAATACGCGCTGGATCTGTGCTTCAAACTCACGCTCTACTGCAAGGAGGAATGCCTCATCACGACGCATCAGCAATGCAAGGTACCCAAGATTGAAAAAGCCCTTCTCATCACAATAGAGAGAATTGTCAATCAAGGCTTTACCATATGTAAGATTCAGATGTATCCCGAGCCCCAACCCCCTTCTGTCTGCCATTCCCTCCATCGCCTCAGCAAAATAGTCGCCATTTGCCATAATACTCGTATGCGTTATCGCTCCCTTGTCAAAACCTTCAAAAATAGCTTTGTTCGTACCGGGTGTCATACCCAGATCATCTGCATTTACAATTATTCTATCCAATGATTTCACCTCGTCTGACAAATAAGAAAAGTATTATAGTATGTTCCCGATTAAGAGCGCCTCTCAAAATGCTTCTAAGCAGAATTTGGCTATATTAAGCTTCAATTATCCAAAGCGTTTTTCAAAAAGGTAGTTTCTTGCTCTTCAATTCCTATGAATTTATCTTTTTTTTCCTGCCTTTTACTTTTTTGGTCTACTTCTACCTCAACACAAAGCACTGGACCGAAGCAGGAAAAGCTTTTCTTGTGTTTGCCTCTCTTTTTTTTTATAGCTGGTGGAATATTGCCTACCTGCCCCTGATCCTGATCTCAATGCTTTTCAACTATACGCTGGGGCGCCACCTCAGCAGCAGAAAACAGAGAGGCAGAGAAGCTGGAAACAGATTGCTTTTAACCATCGGTATCCTCTTTAATCTTGGACTTTTGGGATATTACAAATATGCCGACTTTCTCCTCGACAATCTGAATACCCTCCTGCATACACAGTTGGATCTTCTGCACCTGGCACTTCCCCTAGCGATCAGTTTTTACACTTTTCAGCAAATTGCTTATCTCGTAGACAGCTACAGAAACGAAACCAAAGAGTATGATTTTCTCAATTATGCTGTCTTTGTCACCTTTTTCCCACAATTGATCGCCGGTCCGATCGTACACCATGCCGAAATGATGCCACAGTTTTCCAGGAAGAAAAACAAGCTTGTCAGCTATCACAATATTGCTCTGGGACTCTTCGTTTTTGCGATGGGACTCTTCAAGAAAGTCACGATTGCCGATACCTTTGCACAATGGGCAAACCTGGGGTTTGACCAGGCAGTAAGCCTTACGATGGTCGATGCCTGGGCTACATCACTCAGCTATACTTTTCAGCTCTATTTTGACTTCAGCGGCTACACTGATATGGCGATCGGTGCTGCACTGCTTTTCAATATCAAACTTCCCATCAACTTCAACTCCCCCTACAAAGCCCTGTCGATACAGGATTTTTGGCGCAGGTGGCACATTACACTTTCCAGATTTCTCAAGGACTATCTCTATATCCCTCTGGGGGGAAACCGCAGCAGCGGAGGAAGAACGTATCTCAACCTCTTCATCACTTTTTTGCTCGGAGGTATCTGGCACGGAGCAGGCTGGACCTTTGTCCTCTGGGGCGCACTCCACGGTCTGGGGATGATGCTGCATCGTGCCTGGCAAAAAACGGGATATAGAATGCACAGTGCAGTTGCCTGGTTTATCACCTTTAACTTTATCAATATCACGTGGGTGTTTTTCAGGGCCAAAGATTTTGATGATGCACTCAAGGTGCTCAAGGGAATGTTTGCAGGACCCCTG
>JANTGA010000151.1 GCA_024763175.1 Sulfurovum sp. | reverse complement strand
ACACTTTCAAGGTCAAAGCGCTGGATGAGCCGACACTTTTTTGAAACACTTTTAGAGCAGAGGCTTTCCATTGATCTTGAGTCCGCCATCTTTGTATCCGACGTCGAATGTGATCTTTCCATTTTTGGAAACAGGGGTGAACAAAATCGTTGCGATGGCAAATTCCGGCTGCTTGCGCAATTCAAAGTAGAATGCGTCAGAAAACTCCAGATGGGCTGTTGCGTTGAAAATATCAAGCAGCGCAAAAGGATTCTCTTCTAGTTGCTTGAAATCCTTGACTTTGTCGATCCTGACGATGGCGCTGGAGAGGAACCCATCAGCCATTTTGCCACTCTCGGGGATCTTGACTTTTTTGACTGAAAGCTCATCTACCTTCAGTGTGACACCCTTGGAAAGCAGCATTTTAAATGCTTCGTTGAAGCCTTCTGTATCGTTCGAGTCTAGTTGTTTCATTTTGTCCAGCGCGGCTACGGAGAGGTTTTTCAGGGAAGCTTTTCCGGTGATATCCTCCATATAATGCTCTCTTGCCGGCTCTTTCGTATGGATACTTTTGATATGGAGAGAGAAGTCAGAGGCGGCGAATGCCTGTTTCGCTCTGCCTGATGAGTCAAAGTCGACCTGATCTACACGCATCTCCTCTGCGTTGTCACCCCTGGCACGTATCTGATCGATATGATATTTGCTTTCAAAATCATAGAGACTTTTACCATTTTGCTCGTAGCTGCCTTTGAGATTGTTGAGCGTAAACATGGCCCCGCTACTGCTGGTAAAGCTCAATGTTTCTACAGCATTGGACGAAGAGGTGAGAAATCGGTCATTATAGCTGCCTTCAAATGTGAACCCTCTGCTGATGACCGTCAGCTTCTCTCTATCTTCGAAGGTGGTATTGACATCTTTAAGATAACCCTTGAAGGAGGTGAAAAGTTTATTGATATCGATATGCGCCAGAAAAAGCTTGTCGTTACTTATTTTCCTCAAGTTTTTCTCTCCCTGCTTTGAGACTTCACTCTTGAGAGAGTAGGGAAAGGCTACCGGATAAAGATCAGCAGAGAGTGCGCTGTAGGCGCCTTCTAAATAACTGAGATCAACTCCGATTTTCAAACCATGGAATAGCTTTGAGTCCTCGTCAGAGATATCGATATTCTGTGATCTGAAGTATTGTGCGATTTCGTCAGGCCTGGCATAATGAATGACGAAATGCTCTTTTTTTGCCTCTATGGTGCGATCTATGATTTCAAAACCACTCTTTTGCAGGGTTTGTAACTGCGTGTTGACTTGCGCCTTGAGTGTTTCTGCAGCCTTTTGGGAGCCAAAGCCGAAGTAGTAACCCGCTCCCCCGATCAGAACCAGGGCGATCAAAATCAGTATTTTTTTCATCATGCGTTTCCTTTTTGGGCAGAGTCTGCGTAGAGTGTTGTGATGTGTTCCATCTTTTTGCCCAGTCCGAGGAGGGCCATATCGGCGAGCACCAACGCCATCATCGCTTCACAGACGACGGCTCCGCGTATAGCGACACAGGGATCGTGTCTGCCTTTAAGCTCGCAGGTGACCGCTTCCCCCTCGGTATTGATAGTTTGCTGCGGTCGGAAGATAGAGGGGGTTGGCTTGAAGTGGGTTTTGACGAGAAGCGTGTCGCCGTTGCTGATGCCGCCCAAGATGCCGCCGGCGTGATTGCTGGCAAAGCCTTCCGGGGTGATCGGATCGTTGTTTTGCGATCCTTTCATGTGTGTCGTGGCGATCCCGTCACCGATCTCGACTGCTTTGGCAGCATTGATCCCCATCATCGCTTCAGCCAGGACTGCATCGAGTTTGTAGTAGAGCGGTTCTCCCAGGCCGACAGGCAGGCCGGTTGCACGGGTCAGTACGACACCGCCGACGGAGTCATGGTTGTTTTTGGCTTGGAGGATTGCCTCCTCCTGCTGTTTTTCAGTGTCAGGATCAAGTGCCAGCATTCTGCTGCTGCGTGCATAGTCGAAGTCGAAACTCTCAGCCCGGATACCATCGACTTCACAAAGTCCGGAATGGATCTCGATACCAATCTCCCGGAGCATCAGTTTGGCGATCGCGCCGCCGGCGACACGTGCTGCTGTCTCCCGTGCCGAAGAGCGTCCGCCGCCGCGATAATCCCTGATGCCATACTTGTGATAGTAAGTGAAGTCGGCATGACCGGGACGAAAGAGATCTTTGATACTGTCATAATCTTTGCTTTTCTGGTTGGTGTTGAAGATCACCATCGCGATGGGTGTGCCGGTACTGAATCCCTCGAAAGTACCGGAGAGGATCTCCACCCTGTCTGCCTCTTTTCTGCCTGTCTCCAGAGGGCTTTTCCCCGGTCTTCTTCTGTCGAGTTCTTCCTGGATGAAGGCTTCGTCGATCGTCAGGCCGGCAGGAACACCGTCGAGGATGCAGCCCAGCGCCTTGCCGTGGGATTCGCCAAAGGTTGTCAGCGTCATTTTTTTGCCAAATGTATTCATCGTATGCTCTTTATTCGTTTGTTTTTAGTTTTCCCAGTGCGATATATGCCGCTTTCTGCTGCGCCTCTTTTTTGCTTTTGCCCTGTGCTGTGGCGATGGTCTGCCCATCGAGAATGATAGCGATCTCAAACTCTTTTTTGTGGTCCGGTCCAAAAGAGCGCAGGAGGGTATAGGTCGGTGTGACGCCATGGGTCGCCTGCGTCAGCTCCTGGAGTGCTGTCTTGTAATCCTTGGAGAGGGATTGCA
>JANTGA010000150.1 GCA_024763175.1 Sulfurovum sp. | reverse complement strand
TGCAATCCCTCTCCAAGGATTACAAGACAGCACTCCAGGAGCTGACGCAGGCGACCCATGGCGTCACACCGACCTATACCCTCCTGCGCTCTTTTGGGCCGGACCACAAAAAAGAGTTTGAGATTGCGATCATCCTCGATGGGCAAACCATCGCCACAGCACAGGGCAAAAGCAAAAAAGAGGCGCAGCAGAAAGCAGCCTATATCGCACTGGAAAAACTAAAAAAAGACGCATAAAGAGCACATGATGAATACATTTGGCAAGAAAATGACGCTGACAACCTTTGGCGAATCCCACGGCAAGGCACTGGGCTGTATCCTCGACGGGGTCCCTGCCGGCCTGACGATCGACGAAGCCTTCATCCAGGGAGAACTCGACAGAAGAAGACCGGGGAAAAGCCCTCTGGAGACAGGTCGAAAAGAGGCAGACAGGGTAGAGATCCTCTCCGGTACTTTCGAGGGACTCAGTACCGGCACACCGATCGCGATGGTGATCTTCAACACCAACCAGAAAAGCAAAGATTATGACAGTATCAAAGATCTCTTTCGTCCCGGTCATGCCGACTTCACGTACTATCACAAGTATGGTATCAGGGATTATCGTGGCGGCGGACGCTCTTCGGCGAGAGAGACAGCAGCACGTGTCGCCGGCGGTGCGATCGCCAAACTGATGCTCCGGGAGATCGGTATCGAGATCCATTCCGGACTTTGTGAAGTCGACGGTATCCGGGCTGAGAGTCTTGACTTCGACTATGCACGCAGCAGCAGAATGCTGGCACTTGACCCTGACGCTGAAAAGCAGCAGGAGGAGGCAATCCTCCAGGCCAAAAACAACCACGACTCCGTCGGCGGTGTCGTACTGACCCGCGCAAGCGGTCTGCCTGTCGGACTGGGAGAACCACTCTACTACAAACTCGATGCGATCCTGGCCGAAGCGATGATGGGGATCAATGCTGCCAAAGCAGTCGAGATCGGTGACGGGATCGCCACGACGCATATGAAAGGATCGCAAAACAACGATCCGATCACCCCGGAAGGCTTTGCCAGCAATCACGCCGGCGGTATCCTGGGCGGCATCAGCAACGGCGACACACTTCTCGTCAAAACCCACTTCAAGCCAACCCCCTCTATCTTCCGTCCACAACAAACCATCAATACTGACGGAGAAGCGGTCACTTGTGAACTCAAAGGCAGGCACGATCCCTGTGTCGCCATACGCGGAGCCGTCGTCTGTGAAGCGATGATGGCGTTGGTGCTTGCCGATATGGCCCTCCTCGGACTGGGCAAAAAGATGGAACACATCACAACACTCTATAAAGATTCCGTCCAAAAAGGAAACACATGATGAAAAAAATACTGATCATCATCGCCCTGGTTCTCATCGGAGGAGCGGGCTATTACTTCGGCTTTGGCTCTCAAAAGGCTGTAGAAGCACTCAAGGCGCAAGTCAACACGCAGTTACAAACCCTTCAAAAGAGTGGTTTTGAAATCATAGATCGCAGCATAGAGGCAAAAAAAGAGCATTTCGTCATTCACTATGCCAGGCCTGACGAAATCGCACAATACTTCAGATCACAGAATATCGATATCTCTGATGAAGATTCAAAGTCATTCCATGGGTTGAAAATCGGAGTTGACCTCAGCTATCTCGAGGGTGTCTACAGTGCACTCTCTGCCGATCTCTATCCGGTAGCCTTCCCCTACTCTCTCAAACGCGAAGTTTCACTGCAGGGGGAAAAAAATATGAAGAGGATGATCAAAGAGAAACTCTTCCTCGCACATATCGACATCAATAAGCTCCTGACCTCCTTCAAGGGCTATCTCAAAGATGTCAATACCACCTTTGAAGATGCAGAGAAGCTGACGGTCGTCAGCAGAGGATTTACATTTGAGGGTAGCTACAGTGACCGATTTCTCACCTCTTCGTCCAATGCGGTAGAAACATTGAGCTTTACCAGCAGCAGCGGGGCTATGTTTGCACTCAACAATCTCAAAGGCAGCTATGAGCAGAATGGCAAAAGTCTCTATGATTTTGATACCAAATATCATATCGATCAGATACGTGCCGGGGGCGACAACGGGGAGGCGATGCGCGTAGATCAAGTCGACTTTGGCTCATCAGGCAGAGCGAAACAGGCATTCGTCGCCTCTGACTTCTCTCTCCATATCAAAAGTATCAAGATGAAAGAGTCTACAGGAGAGCACTCTATGGAGGATATCACCGGAAGAGCTTCCCTGACTAACCTCTCCGTAGCCGCACTGGACAAAATGAAACAACTCGACTCGAACGATACGGAAGGCTTTAATGAAGCATTTAAAATGCTGCTTTCCAAGGGTGTCACACTGAAGGTAGAGGAGCTTTCAGTCAAAAAAGTCAAAATCCCCGAGAGTGGCAAAATGGCTGATGGATTCCTCTCCAGCGCCATCGTCATGATCGACAAAGTCAAGGATTTCAAGCAACTAGAAGAGAATCCTTTTGCGCTGCTTGATATTTTCAATGCAACAGCCCATCTGGAGTTTTCTGACGCACTCTACTTTGAGTTGCGTAAGCAGCCGGAATTTGCCATCGCAACGATTTTGTTCACCCCTGTTTCCAAAAATGGAAAAATCACATTCGACGTCAAATACAAAGATGGCGGACTCAAGATCAATGGAAAGCCTCTGCTCTAAAAGTGTTTCAAAAAAGTGTCGGCTCATCCAGCGCTTTGACCTTGAAAGTGT
>JANTGA010000149.1 GCA_024763175.1 Sulfurovum sp. | reverse complement strand
TGCGCCCCTCTTTTCCGATAATACGCCCCTTGTGATCATCGCTGGGCAGTGTGACAAGGTTGATCAGGCGTTCGCCGGCAAATTCGCCGGCATAGCGGGTCGTTGCCTGTGCCAGAATATAGTTCGCTTTCTTTTCTCCCTCCTCTTTGGCCCGATGCTCATATTTCCTGACGATCGCAGCAATATCGGAATGACATTTCAACTCTACTTTTTCAAGAATTTCTGCTTTGGCTTCCTCTTCTGTCATCGAAGCTACACGCTCCATTTTGCGAATCACCTCATCGATCTGAGCACGTTTTCTCTTCTCAAGTTTCTCCAGTGTTTTACTCTTTTCGATTGTACGATATTGGAGCTTCTGAAGTTTTTCATGCTCTCTTTTGATTTCTCTGGACTCTGTGATCAAATGACGATTTCGCTTCTCCACCTCCTGGACTCGATCCTGAAAAGCTTTCTCCAGAGCAAGCTCATCCTCTTTGATTTTAACTTTTACCTCTTGGAGCATTCTCTCCGTCTCAAGTTCGATCGCTTTGGCTTTTGCCTTGGCTTCCAACTCCATATAGGCAAACTTCTTGCTGCTACTGTTTCGCAGCCACACATACGTGGCGCCCGAACCGACAGCAACAAGAAGCAGACCCACTCCTGCTTCTATCAACATACTAATCTCCTTCATCGAGGAAAAAACAGAACCGATTTATAGATAACTTCATATGACTTATCCAATATTTTGTGTCATCATTTTCTGTCAAATACGCTGACTGCTTTTCCTATACAGTATCTTTTCGGGTGTCATGAGCATATCTGCTGGTATATCATAATGGTTTGTTACCACTTGATGAGCGAGACACAATCGACGCGAAACAAATACTGTTTTATTGATATTTTTTCGTTCTCGTTCAAAAAATCTGTCATACATTCCCTTGCCAAACCCCACACGTCTGAGTGTCGGATCTGTGCCCACTATCGGAACAATAGCCAGATCTATTTTTTTTATTCTATATTGTTTTGAATATTTTGGTTCTTTGATCCCAAACTGCTTTTGTTGCAGCGGTAATCTGTATTTTACCAAGCTAAAACTTTCACCTTCCATAAATGGCACATAAAGCAATCTCTTCTCCTGTCTCAAGCGCCTGATCAGGGGATTGATATTGACTTCGATTCCCAATGGAACATAGAGTAATATGGTGCGTACATTGTCTCTTTTTATCATACGGTAAAGGGATCTATTTACCACGTAATCCTTCTGTCGATGCGTATGTGACCGGATATATTTCAATCTGGCAAGACACTGTTTTCGAAACAAAATTTTTTTCATACTCTTGAATCTATCCTCATTTAAAAGTACCTTTTGGATATAATCTCTAAAATACGCTTAAAGGCATATGATGAAACGTGTCTCCTTTTTTTTCTTATTATTTTTGCTGCTCTTTTTGGGTGCCTGCAGCAAGAAAAGTGAAACAGAAGAACAGATCCCTCCTTCATCGACAGCACCAGCTATTGATCTCCCCGTCAAAACTGCAGCGCCTTACGTCAATATGGCCCCCAAGATGCCGATCGACCCCCTTCCCGCTCATTTTCTTCTGACCAATGCCGAGGGGGAGGAACTGAACGTAACACTCGATCATGACAAAGTAACACTCTCTGCAATCCACAAACCATTGGTGATGATCAATCTTTTTGCAACTTGGTGCCCCCCTTGCAGGGCTGAGATTCCCTACCTGACACAGCTTCAGAAAAAGCACAAGAAAGAACTCGCTATCATCGGTGTCCTTGTCAATGATGAGCAGAATGATACACAGCTTCATACATTTTTAAAGAAAAACAAAATCAACTATTTTATCTCAAACGCAAAAGAGAATGATACACTGACAAAGCAGATCGCAAAGAGGCTTGGGCTTTTGGAAAATTTCCCCATTCCCCTCTCTGTACTCTACAAAGATGGAAAACTCTATCGCTATTACGAGGGCGCTATGCCTATAGAGATGATGGAAAATGAGATCAAACAAGCACGCAAACAACCATAAGGATACACAGAGACTATGTTCAACTTCATAAAAAAAGCATTTGGAAAAACAAGCGAAGCGATCAAAGAGGTCGCACCGGAAAAAAAGAGAAAGATCAGCAAAGAGGAGCTTGAAGATATTTTACTTGAGTCCGATGTCAATTACGACCTGATAGAGCGGCTGCTTGAAGGCCTGCCTCAAACGATAGACCGCATTCAGGCGTACAACTCTCTGATCTCTATTTTTCAATACAAGGCTGACTTCAAAGAGAGTGACGCCAAACCCTTCGTCGAAATGATCATCGGTGTCAATGGTGCCGGCAAGACGACGACCATATCGAAGCTGGCATATCGCTATCTCCAGGAAGGAAAAAGTGTCGTACTTGGAGCAGGTGACACCTTTCGTGCAGCTGCGATCGAACAGCTGAGCCGTTGGGCGAAGAAGCTCGATATCCCTATCGTTGCGACACAGCAGGGGCACGATCCATCCGCTGTAGTCTTCGATACAATTGCCTCAGCCAAAGCCAGGGGGATCGATCATGTCATCATCGACACGGCAGGCAGATTGCACACCCAAACCAATCTCAGCGAGGAGCTCAAAAAAATGATCCGCGTCTCAGACAAAGCAGAGCTTGGAACACCGCATCGCAAGCTGTTGATTCTCGATGGGACACAGGGCAGCTCTTCGATCAACCAGGCCAAGGCTTTTGATACGATGATCGGTATCGATGGGATCATCATCACAAAACTCGATGGCACTGCCAAGGGCGGCTCCATACTCAGTATCGCCGACGAACTTA
>JANTGA010000148.1 GCA_024763175.1 Sulfurovum sp. | reverse complement strand
TTTCAGCTTTGCCGCAACCTCTTCAAAAATCTCCGGATCAAAAATGATCGCAGCCAGCACCGCTCTTTCGATGTTGAGATTGTACATATTTTCCATATGCTACTGGTGCTCCTGGGCAAACTTCTCTACCTCTGTCACGAAACGATCGACCAACTCTCCCTCCGGAAGCTTGGCAACTACTTCCCCTTTGACCATCACCAGGCCGCTCCCTTTGCCGTAGGCGATCGCCACATCGGCGTGTTTGGCTTCACCGATCGCATTGACCACACAGCCCATCACCGAGACATCCATCGGTGTCTTGATATGCGCGGTGCGGCGTTCTACCTCATCGACTGCCGAGACCAGGTCAGCCTCGATGCGCCCACAGGTGGGACAGGAGATGATATTGAGCCCGTCAGTCGCTCTGCCGCTGTCCTTGAGGATCGCACGGGCGACTTTGATCTCCTCTTCAAGCTCACCGGTGATCGAGACACGCATAGTATCGCCGATCCCGTCCAGCAACAGTGCCCCCAATCCGATAGAAGACTTCACGGTCGCATGAAACAGCGTCCCTGCCTCGGTGACGCCCAGATGAAAGGGATAATTATTTTTGGGGCGAAGCATCCGATAAGCATCTACCGTACGATTGACATCACTTGCCTTGAGAGAGACTTTGATATCGGTAAAGCCGAGATCTTCGAGGTACTTGATATTATACTCCGCTGAAGCGACCATCCCCTCCGCCGTCGGCCCGTACCGATCGTCAAACTCCTTCTCCAGCGAACCGGAATTGACACCGATACGAATCGGGAGCGAACGATCCTGGCATGCCTTGACGATCTCTTTGATACGTGACTTCTCTCCGATATTCCCCGGGTTGAAGCGAATACAATCCACCCATTTCGCTGCTTCGAGTGCCAGCTTGTAGTGGAAGTGAATATCCGCAATAAGGGGAATGGAGATACGCTCTTTGATCTCCTTGAGCGCCAGTGCATCCTGCATCTGGGGCACGGCAACACGTACGATATCACATCCGGCAAAGTGCAATCGGTTGATCTGCTCTACGGTCGCATCCACATCATGCGTATTGCTAAAAGTCATCGACTGCACAGATATCGGCGCATCACCGCCGACCGCGACATCTCCGACATAGATTTTTTTGGTTGGGTATCGTTCTTCCACTTTCTGCCTTTTATGCTATTTTCTCTCCATTGCTAAAGCATCTATTTTACCAAAATTCTCACTATGTCTTGATTAATAGACTTATTCCGCAACAAGTCTAATCATTATAAAAAATCTACCGGGTCCATATCGACTTCAATCCCTCGCTGATTTACGCCATAGAGTGCTCTTAGCAGCGGAGTACGTTTTTTTGAACGCAGCAAGATCGTATAGCGGTATTTATTGGCGATCCGCTCTATGGGTGCTTTCCCGTATCCCACGATCTCGATCTGTGCAAATGCAGAAAGTTTTCCGGCGATCTCATCCGTCAATCGTTTTGCCTTGCTCTCGTCTTTATGTGCGATGAGAATACGGGCCAGAGAAACGAAAGGCGGATAGAGGTCCTTGACGAAGGTCAGTTCATCTTTGAGAAACGTCTCATACTCCTCCAGATAAGGTGCAAACATCTCTTTGTTGTTGCTCTGGATGATCACTTCTGCCTCTTTCGCTCTTCCTGAACGCCCTGCGATTTGTGCCAGCAGACTGACCGCCCGTTCCCGTGCACGATAATCTGCCAGCCCCAGGATATAATCCAGTCCCATGATGACCGAAAGCGTGATATTGGCATAGTCGTGCCCCTTGCTGAGCATCTGTGTTCCCAGCAGCAGCTGACTCTCTTCACTCTCGAAGCGCTTCAGGGCATCTTTGAGCTTTTTGGCGGAAGTGATGCTGTCTTTGTCAAACTGCTCGATCTGCATCGCCGGGATCTGCTCCCGTATCATTTCAATCGCTTCAACCGTCCCCATCCGTTCGCTTTTGAGCGGATAGTGTCCGCAGTAGGTACAGGTATCGACGATCGCTTCGGTAAAGCCGCAGTAGTGGCACTTGAGGTGGCGATGATAGCGATGCAGCGCCATCCCCACCGAGCAGTAGGGGCAGAGGTGGGTTTTGCCGCATTTTTCACAGTAGAGGTATTTGAAATTTCCCCGCGTCGGCAAAAACACCAGTCCCTGTCCGCCCTGCTCGAAATTTTTGCGGATGGCTTGGATCATCTCCGGCGCCAGCACACTGCCGCCCACGAAACGATAGCTTTTTTTTGTCTGGATATAGGGCTTGTCCAGTTTGACTACATCATACTTATGATACGAAGTCACACTCGGTGTCGCACTTGCCAGCACCACCTTTGCGCCCACCTTTTCGCCCATCAGCACCGCCACATCTCTCGCATGATAGCGTGGTCGCGTCATCGCTTTGTAGCTGTCGTCGTGCTCCTCGTCGACGATGATCAGTCCCAGATTTTCCAACGGTACAAAGAGCGCCGACCTCGCCCCCGCCACGATCCTGATCTTGCCGGCATAGATCCTTTCGAGTATCTGCTCTTTGCGCTTTTTACTCAGCCTGGAGTGCCACATTGCTACCCGATCGCCAAAAAAGACTCTCAGCCTCTTCTCCATCTGCGGCGTCAGAGAGATCTCAGGCATCAAAAAGATCGAAGTTTTTCCCTCTTGCAGCATTTGGCCCATCATAGAGATAAATATCTCCGTTTTTCCTGAACCTGTCACACCAAAAAGCAGTGCCCGCTTCTTTGATAGAAGCTGATCATAAGCCTCCTGCTGCCCCTCTGTCAATACCGGCATCTTCACCGCAGGCCGGGATGCCTCTGCTTCGGTATTGTCACTCTGCTCATCGATACCATCGTTGGGACCGAGGCATCCCGATCCACGATAGGGCGAGAAGAG
>JANTGA010000147.1 GCA_024763175.1 Sulfurovum sp. | reverse complement strand
GTCTCGAAATAACTACCGCAACCATCGGTCACGGCACAGTAGCAGTATAGCACTTTCCGCTTGATACCTTGTTTCATAAAAGCTTGACAATGACGATGTTAAGGAGCGTTGCGGGATAAGTTCGCAAATGGACTGAAATGATTATACCGTAACTGCGGCGTTTTTCATCACATCGCGCTGTAGTGGGCTCAAAAAGAGAAAAAAACTTATCAAACAAAGCGTAGTTTTTTAACCTGATGGCATATTTGCGAACAATTCAGATTTTTGCGCTGTACAAAGCCCTGAAATAGGGAATAGAAAACTGAATCCAGACTGAAAATTCGCAAACCGAAAAATGACTTTTTTAAAAATCAGGGTTTGCGAACTTTTAGAATATTTTAAGTAAGCTTCCAGAGTGCCAATAATTGGGCAAAATATCCCAACTTGCTTAAATAAATATAAAACAAAAAGTTCGCAAATTATAGGACGTTGAAAATAGCTCAGAAAAAGTAGACTGCATCCCTCTCAAAGGGCCTAGGCTCCTCACCCAGGACCGTTGAGCTCGCTGTGCAGTTGGCGCAGAGCGTATAGCTCCTGATCGAATCTATTGCGGGATCGATCTCTCCGCGCAGTGCCGCCTCCAGCTTTTTCCTCTGGGCGGTATTTTTGACCTGACACTCGAACACGGAACGGTTCACGCGAGTGCCAAACCCCTCCAGTATCTCACCCACGATACGCCTGGTTTTATCATCGGGAATGTCATATACTATGAGAAGATTGATCATCAGTATTTTCCTATGAAAGGCTTGTAGCGCGTCAAGCCCCTGATAGCACGCGACAGCATATAAGCCTGCTCCGAGATGATCGTATCGATCTTTTTGGATGCGCGCTTGTGTTTGGTGAACGAGCCTATCTTTTCGAGTACCTTTTTGGCGATGCGCTGTCTGGTTTTGGCATCCAGTCTGTTATCTTTGTCCAGTTTGAGAGGTTCATTCTGGTTGAACATCGTAAAAATAGTACGGTCCACCACAAAAGCCCTGAACTCTTCGATGAGATCATAGACCAGTGTCGGTTTGGCATCATCCAATGCATGCAAAAATGAAATATGCAGGCTCAGTCCTGCCCGTACGGCATGATACTGCACACGACTGTAGAGTATGGCGTATCCATAGTTCAGCGACGAGTTTACCAAGTCACTGGCACCAAAGGTGATGCGGTGTGTGAAGTCCACTTTGTCCTCGACTATCATGCTTAGAGCGTGCCAATAACTGGCGGCGCTTTCTCCTTCGTAACCCATCAACTCATTGGATGATTCGGCTTTCAGCATCATTGATACCAACTGTTTCTCCATAGAGAGAATGGGTGCATCTATGATCTTGTGATACTTGTTGAGGTATTTCAGGTAGTTTATCTGGTTCTTGACTTTGCCTTTGGTGAAGGCTTTGGCAAGCTTGAGCTGCAGAGGGGTCCCCAGTATTCTGAGCTGCTTGAGTGACATACGCGCATAAGCATTTTTGGCCCCATAGAGTGATGCATAGGGTGTGGCTCTGGCGTGGGCATCGATGAAATCTATAGCGATACCCATCGTCGCACATAGCTTCACCAGCGATCCGCTCAAGGAGACGGCAGTCGTTGCGATAATGATGCGTTCGCATTGGTTTTTGGGCATCTTGTAAACGACTCTGCCTTTTTGTTTGAGGACTATGGTGTTTTTGGCGATACCCAGGAAAGTACCGATCTCGGAGATATAGAGTACTGAAGAGGTAGCATATTTTTTGGCGTATTCTCTCTTTTTTCTATTTATTTTGCTCTTGACATTTTTGTATTTCTTTCCTGCCAGGTAGTCGGCCAGGCCACGGTTGATGATACGCTCTACATAGTCTTTTTTCTGTGTCAGTGAGAGTGTATAGGGGAGCTCCAAGCCCATCAGTGCCTCTCTAAAAGCTTTTTTGGTGACGATATTGCCTCTTTTTCTCTCGAGAGAGACACGGGTAGAGAGTGCCAGGAGCAGGGCATCCTGGAGCAGATCAAACTGCGGGTCCTCTTCATCGATAATCTTGAAGTAGTACTGCTTCAATCCCCTCAGGTGTTCATCGAGCTTTTCTATCATATCGCCGAAGGGGTGTATGCTTTTAATGATGTGGTTTTGTGTTGCGATGATCTGGTCGAGTTTTGTTTTTGCGATGCTGGTACGCCACCCATCGAAATGCACACCCAAAAAGTCAAACCCTTCCTTGATAGCTTGCACTTTTCTACTCTTTTCGGCGTTGGGCAAAAGTGAGAGTGTGGTCAAAAAGCGGTTTGTGATATCGATGATGTGTTCCAGCTGTTTTTCGCTGTGGGCGAAGAGTACAGAGTCATCTGCAAAACGCACAAAACCTATGCCGTTATTTTCCCAAAACCAATCCAATTGGTTCAGATAGAGATTTGCCAGCAGCGGAGAGAGTGGGTCTCCCTGATGTATGCCTTCGAAATGTTCGATATAGCGGTAGCGCTGAAAGCTACCGTTTTTCAAAAAGAGTGCGATGAGATCACGCAGAGCCTCATCCTCTATCCGATCACCTAGCAAAGCAAGCAGTTTAGTATGAGGAATACTCTCAAAAAAGTTCTCTATATCCAACTTGTAGACCCACACAGAACCCTTCTGGATATAGTCCTTTACTCGTGCGATAGCCTTGAGTGTACCTTTGCCGGCCCTATAGCCATAGCTCTTGTCAGAAAATTCTTTGTCAAAAAAAGCACCAAGTGCTATAGCCAGAGTCTTCTGGACTATCTTATCTTTGAGAGACCCCAGTCCCAGAGGACGGAGCTCCACACTCTGCTCTTTGGGTACATAGATGCGGCTGAGCGGCTCAGGTGCATAACGTTTTTTGCTTATATCATCCACGATCTCCTGCAAACTCCCTGTCAAA
>JANTGA010000146.1 GCA_024763175.1 Sulfurovum sp. | reverse complement strand
CTTCATTGCTTCGGCCAACAGCGACAAGTGTCAAAATAGCTTTGTCTTGTCTGGAGATATCGACACTGGTGAGGATCGGTAGCTTTTTGTAGAGTCGTGGTGAATAGATATCGTACTTGTAGGTTAGTTTTTCCCTGATGGATTCGAGCGGCTCTGCTTCTCCTCCATTGATAGTCCCCAGTTGAACTTTGGCCTGGACTTCATAGACCGGCTTGACGATAAGAAATGCATAAGCGATGGCACAAAGTGTCACAAAGCCGGTGATGCCAATGATCAGCAGAGGGCGGCTTCGGACAATCCCCGTAATATCGCTGTTTTTGTATTCAGAATGGTTTTGAGTTTTGTTGCGTGGTGTTTCTTTCATAGCTTCTTGCCTTTGTTAACTGTCGAGTATGCCATCATGGACTGTTTTGGCGATAGATTTGATACGATATCCAAGCATTGAGCCAAAAGAGAAGATAGAGCGCTCATCTTGCAGATTGTCTCCATCGATCCGATAGATCAAGCCTCTAATGCCGCTAAAGTCTTGGTTGACTCCCTGGCCCACTTTGAAAATATAACGATAGTGTTTTTGGAGACGCGTAAACACATCGTGGTTATATCGTCCAAAAGGAAGAATGAAACTTTCTATTTTTGTGTCCATACGTGCTTCAAGAATCTCTTTGGAGTTGACGATCTCCTTTTCCAGGTCTATCCCGGGGAGTGTGAGGTCTTTGTGAGTATGTGAGTGCGAAGCCATCACAACAAGGCCGCTGTCGCTCATCTCTCTGAGCTCTTTCCATGTGCAGAAAGAAGCATAGTTCTGATAGTTTTTGGACTGATAAATCTCCTTGTGTCCCAGGCTCATTCGTTGATCCGGATCAAGATCAGTGCTATCACAGATGAGTGCAGTAGGAACAGCCAGGAGAGCCTTGATCTGATATTTTTTAAGCAGAGGAAACACATAATGATAGAAGTCATAATAGGCATCATCAAAAGTAAGACAGAGGCTGTCTTTCTCTTTTGAGAGTTTTTCTCCGGGTACGACGACAGCAAAACGCTCTATTGCGTAGCGCAAATGCTGCTCAAACATCTCCTGGCTATTGGAGAAGCGATCGCAATTGATATGATGGTACATCGTAGATAGGAGCATTTTTTGTTACTTTTTGTTTTTATTATACTTAAAATATGATTAGACTTGACCCCCGCATCAATGCTGCATGCGGCGATAGGTCTTGGCGCCGCGCAGCATCAAGCCATAAAACGCAAAGAGTGAAAACTTGGACATTTTGTATTTTCTGCAGGCAAAGAGAAAGGAAACGATATAGCTTTTCAGGCCAAAGATTCTCTCAAACAGGGCACCCTTGGCCTGAATCAGTTGACGGCTATCGAAATTTTTGCCCGAACTCTCCAATGGGTGGCTGACGATGGGTATGGGCAATGAAAGGATTTTCAGCTTCTTATCCAGTGCATCAGCTAAAAAAATATTCTCTTCCCCCGTAGGAAAGGCTGCTCCCAGGCCAAAATTTTCATCAAAATGAAGATTGCTTTGGTCGATAGCGCTTTTTCTGAAGGTGATTTCGACGGAAGAGACTTTCATCACGGTTCTTTTGTTGTGCCAGTATGCTTTTGTTTTGTATTTTTTTCGCAGTTGGCCATCGGGAGTCTCGATCTGAAAGGTGATAATATCGGCATCTGGATGTTGCTCAAAAGAGTGCAGGATGATTGATTCGATATCCTCTTTGTAAGTGAGATCATCATCCGAGATGAGGCATATTTTTCCTTCTGCATGGTCGAGGGCGTGGTTACGGCTTTTGGACAGACCTCTTTCATCGTAGTCGAATAGGTTTTCTGCAGGGCTGCCATCTGCTTCGTCTCTGCTTTGCTGGTTGATGATGAGATGAGGGATATTGAGGGAGAAGTCCCTCTTGAGAAAGCGTCTGTTGACGGTAGAGATCAGGATCTGAAATTTCACGTTATTTGCCTCTCAATTCGTGGTAAAATCTGACCACTCCATAAGAGGCAACCGGCAAAAGAATCATCACGAGAGGCATTCTGTGTCTTGCAGCGCCTCCGAGGTGAAACTCCCAGAGAGAGAAGAGTGCCGCACTGACAACAAAGATAAAAAGATAGATTTTGGAAACCCTCAATCCAGCATAGAGTGTAAAAAAATAGACAAAAAGTGTGAAAATCATATCTGCAAAAATCGCGTGCATTCTCATGGGGTTTGCTGTATGCAAAACAGGAAAGGGCGAAAGAACAAACTGCAAAAAGAGCAGCGGTATATCTTTGAACATATCAAAATAGGATCCCCAGGCAACTTTGCCGTATGTCATTTGATGATCACCTGCATAGTAGGCATAGGAGTAGTTGCGCAAATCACCAAAAAACGATGGGGTAAATTTATAAGATGTCAGGGTGGTAAAAAGGTAGGGGATCAAAAAGAAACTGGCTAAAATCAAAGCATATTTGAGCCAGCGGTTTTTTTGGAAAAGTGCCAAAAAGAGGACAACAACAACGATCAGTTGAGGCCTGGCCGTCAAGAGTATCATGGAACCGAGCACGATATAGCCTAGCCCGGCATCGAGCAAGCTCCCCTCTTCATAGTACTTTTTGACAATACCATAGACGAGGATGGAGAAGCCAAAGAGTACCCAGAACTCTCTGAGCGGTATCGGTACAAAGAGTAGAAATGAGGGATAGAGAGCGCAGAGCAGGAGGAAAGTGCTGGCGCCGGTACTGCTGTCGATCCTGTTTTTCTCTGCCACAATTTGCCACGATTTCCACACTATCATCAAGGAGAAAACAAAAAGAAAGAGTTGAAATACGATAAAGGGTTCCAGCTTCAAAAAGGAGAGCATTCTCAAAGGAGAAGTCACATAGTAGAAGAGCCTGACACCAAGCGTGTGGGTTTC
>JANTGA010000145.1 GCA_024763175.1 Sulfurovum sp. | reverse complement strand
AACACCACCCTTTGATCCCGTATTGTGCAGCAGTATTTTTGGTGCTCTGGCGGAACCAGACCCCCTGAACCCGACCGGTTACATGAATTTTTGCCCTCCTGATTGTCATTTTTCCTCTCCCCTTAATGCCTTGGAGAGATCCTTTTTTGCCTTTGTTAGGGCCTTTTTGGCGGATAGATAAACTTTTTCAGTAGACATAAGTGATTGAATTGCATCCTCAATTGGGGTTCCAATAAGCCACTGTTTTATGGTTGCTATCTCTATTAAGTTGTCACTGATAATCGCATCAGAAGACCCTGCTAATATATCTATACGGTGTTTGCAGTACATTCCATTCATCCCAGCAGGGCATGTACAAAAAGCCGCAAACATATGATCATTTTTTATGAATCTCACTTTGTAGGGTTCTGGATTTGATCCCTGAACAAGGAAAACTATTTCTTTTGTTTGTTTATCCATAGATGAGATTGATCTTTCTGTCGCCAATCATACCAGTATTGAGGAAAACTACGAAGTCACTTTGTGTTAGCTTTTGCCTATCAAGTTCGATAATATTTGTTTTTTCAGTATTTGTTTTATAAATCGCAAATTCAACAAATCCTTCATTGGCATCTCTGTATTTTGTCGCAATTGTTTTCGCTCCTGCTTTAAGTATTTGGCAGGTATATGTTATTTTCCCTAACGCTTTTGACCAGGTAGAATACCCGTCTGGTGTGTCATAGAATACTTGGCCTTCTTTGAAATTGTAGGAGACTCCCTGCGTCCATACTCCGATGTTTTTACCATTTTTTTTACGGTTAGTTTTCTTAATATCAAGTTCGTTTTTGAATTGCTCTCCAACAGCCATGAACCAGTTGTCTGCATAGCCATTAGTGAAATGAGCGATTAGGTTCTCAGATCTAATTTGTCTCATATTCGTTGAAGTATTGTTTTCCATTAAGAATCTCTTTCCACTCTTTTTCTGATGTAATTTTCTTTCCGTACCTCTCAGCCTTTTTAAGTTTTGAACCAGCTGATTCTCCGGCAACAACAATATCAGTTTTTTGTGTGATACTGTTACCTATGATTGCACCTAGAGATTCTGCTCGCGTTTTGGCTTCGTCTCTTGTCATGGTCGTTAGTTTGCCTGTGAAAACAATTGTTTTCCCATATAATGGTTTATTTTTATGTGCCTCGACGTCTTCGGATTCTATAGAAATCTCTTCAAGTAGTTGATTTAGTGAATTTAAATTTAATTCATTTTTAAAAAAATTCAAGAGGCTGTCTGTGGCTACTTCTCCGCAAATAGCTTGAATGCTTTGTCTTTCCTCTTTGTCTCCAGATATCGCTTTATTTATAGAGTTTTGCATGTTTTTAAAAGACTTAAACTTCTTCGCTAATCTTTTTGACAATGTTTCGCCTACAGTATTGATTCCGAGTGAAAAGATGAATTTATTGAGAGTTATTGTTTTTTTATCTCTGATGGCCGCAAATAATTTGTTTGCAGAAATCTCTCCCCAACCATCTCTATCCTTTAGTGGAGTTATCCCGGAATCGTTGTGATTGTATAGTGTCTTGGGAGAAAGCTTTTCCTCGAGTTTATAAATATCTGCAGGTATTCTGATTAAACCCTCCGAGTAGAACTGTTCTATGTTTTTGTCTCCAAGAGCTTTTATGTAGAAAGCTTTTCGTGAAACAAAAAATTTCAATCTTTCCACTGCCTGAGCAGGGCAGGCTATTCCTGCGTTACAAGTCCAGGTAGCTTCAGAGTCGTTACGCTCTATTGGCCCTCCACAAGATGGACATTTTGTTGGATATTGAAATGGAGAGCTATCTTTTGGCCTATTGGTAAGTTCAACAGATAGAACTTGGGGGATCACATCTCCAGCCCTTTGAATAATCACAAGATCTCCGGCACGAAAATCCCTTTTTTTGATCTCATCTTCATTATGTAAGGTAGCGCGGGATACCCAGGCACCACCTACATTTACAGGTTCCAACTTAGCAACGGGGGTCAATGCTCCCAAGCGACCCACTGAAATGATAATTTTTTTAATATGAGTATGAGCTCTTTCTGCTGGAAATTTATGAGCAATGGCCCATTTAGGGTATTTCCCCGTGAATCCCATTCTTTGATGTAGTGAAAGATCATTTACTTTGTAGACTATGCCATCAATTGAATATCCAAGTGTTGATCGCTTTTTTTCGATTTCTTGATAAAAAGCCATAATTTCTTTTATCCCACTAAGGAGCATGGCTGGTTCATTCAGTTTAAACCCCCAAGATGAAAGTTTTGTTCTTATTTCCCATTGCGTACTGGCAAAATTATTGTCAATTTCGCCGAGAGCATATCCAAAAAATTTAAGAGGTTGCTCTTTCACAGCATTCAAATCAAGTTGTTTTAAATAGCCCGCAGCAGCATTTCGGGGGTTGGAAATTTTTTTATTCCCTAATGTTTCTTGAGTCTCATTGATTTTTATAAAATCAAGATCATTAATGTATATTTCTCCCCTGACTTCAATGCTATCGGGGGCGGTGCTTGGCAGAAGTTTGGGTATATCGGGTACTGCGAGAATATTTTTAGTGACATCTTCCCCAATAAATCCATCTCCTCTTGTCGCGGCTAAAACCAATCTTCTATGTTCGTATCTCAATGAGCAAGAAAGACCATCGACTTTAGGTTCAGCCACTATTTCTATGGGAGCATCGGTTTCTCGTAATTCAAAAATTCCATTCTTTATTTTTTGTAGAAAATCCAATATGTCATTTTCAGTGTTGGCATTATTGAGTGAAAGCATTGGGGTTATATGCTTCACCTGAGTATATTTGGATAGTGGCTTACTGCCAACCCGTTGTGATGGCGAGTCTGGAGTAACTAATTCGGGCCATTTTTCTTCTATTTCCAATAGTTCCCGCATTAATCGGTCATATTCGGCAT
>JANTGA010000144.1 GCA_024763175.1 Sulfurovum sp. | reverse complement strand
CTCTGTACGATCGTTGGGGATTTAGGTTCTGTCCTGGGGCTGGAGCGGGTCGATGAACTGGTCGCACGCGGGCAAAACAATCTCAATCGGTTTGGCTTTGGGCAGTGCACGATCAAAAAGGCTGATGCCAAGCTGGGCAGACCGGGTGAAACGTTTGATAAAATACTGGTATCTGCCAGTTCAGAAGAGATCCCTGAGACACTTTTTGATCAGCTCAATATCGGAGGCGTACTGGTCATTCCGGTACAAAATTCCATCTACCGCTTCAAAAAGCTATCTGCGAGCAAAATAGAGCAGGAGGAGTACAGAGGATTTGTCTTTGTGCCCCTGATTTACGAGAAGTAGGGTGCCGTCATGCAGTGGGAATTGACTTTTTTGGGTACCAGTGCCGGCAGGCCGACGAAAGAGCGAAACGTTTCGGCAGTCGGTCTCTCTCTGGAGCAGGAGAGCGGATGGATGCTCTTTGACTGCGGGGAGGGTACACAGCGGCAGATCATGCGCAGCGGCCTCTCCAGCGGCAAGCTCGAAACGATCTTCATCACCCATCTGCACGGCGATCACTACTACGGCCTCCCCGGCCTGCTCGACTCCCGCAAGATGGATCGCATCACCAAGGCACTGACGATCTACGGCCCCAAGGGGATCGAAAGGTTTTTGAATTGTGTGATGGATACGACGGAAAAAAAGCTGGGTTATCCATTGCATATTATAGAATATGAAACCAATCAGGAGATCGTTTTTGCCCACTTTTCCCTCAAGATCCTTCCGCTCCACCACTCCATCGAAAGCCACGCCTTCTATATCAAGGAACACACCGTCAGCAACAGGCTCGACGAAAAAAAGCTGCGCAACGCAGGTCTACCGCCATCTCCCCACTATGGCGAACTGAAAAAGGGCAGAGAGGTGACTGTCGAAGGGAAGGTTTATACTCCAGAGGATTACCTGCTCGACCCTATCAAAGGCCGATCCCTGATCATAGCCGGCGACAACAGCAAGCCTGAAATACTGGGTGATCACTTGAACAATCTCGATCTGCTGGTGCACGAGTGTACCTATACCCAGGAGGTTTATGATCATCTCCCCGTCAAGATACTCCACGCGACCGCCAGAGAATTGGGAATGGCCGCCCAAAAACATGGTATCAAAAACCTCATCGCCACCCATATCAGCCCAAGATACCGCAAAAGCGGGAAATATACGCTTGCGATGCTGAAAGAGGAGATCGAGACAAGCTATCGAGGCAAACTATGGATCGCAGAGGATTTCGACCATTACCGGATGGACCCAAAGGACGGGATCGTTCACAATACGCGGGTGCCCATAAAGGGCACCCCTACGGATGATGTAGAATTGTTTGATTGATTCCCATGCGATAGACTCGAACAAGTTCGAGTGTCCTGAAGGTTGGGACCCTCAAACTTGTTTGAGGCGATCTTCTGTATGCCGATAAATTATCGGAACGAGGACACCCCAAGCAAATTGGTCCTATGGAAAGAATGGTGTAGGTGTGACTGGTTTTCACAATACTCCTCCTATCATATGGTATATTTTTTTATAGTTTTTGATGAAAAACTCTTTTAATTTAGTACTCGTTCCATTTTCATAATATTCCAAAATCCCGTCAATATACAATACTATAAACTCTTCTTGCGGGATAAGCGGCAACTTTTTATCACAAAGCAGAGAGAGACTTAGCATAGTTCTTGCCGTTCTTTTGTTTACATCGCTGAAATATTGGAGATAGGCCAGGTTATTGTGCAGATAGAGTGCCTTGTCATAAGGGTTTTGTATGGTGTGGTATATGTTTAAAACTCTATCCATTTCACCTTCTATGGTGATAGGATCATGGAGTGGTATATAATCACTCCCTTTTATCAGTACGCCTCTGTTTCTGACTATGCCTATTTCTTTATCATCTATCAACTCATCGGCCAAAATTTGATGAATAGTCCTGATCTTGAACTTGTTGATAGTGCAGTCATCCTGCAAAAGAAACATAAAGGCTTTTTGTAAATTCAGGAGCATTTTCGCATCACTGAAGTTTTTGCCTCCGGCTGTCTTGCCATACTCTATCAGGGTCAATGCTTCAGCCTTGGTATAGGTGTTACCCTCTATCTTGGCGCTCGTATATACAAAGTCAAACCCAAATTTTTCGATGAAGTTTTTGTTTTGTAAAAACGCATCAAGCGGTATTGCCTGATTGATTTTATCGAGCAGAGCTATCTCGTCATCACTAAAGATAGGTACGTATTCTATTTGATCGAAGTTATAATTCATCATTTCTGAAGGAAGCCGTATGGATATAGTTTTTGTTGTCTTTTTTAGATTTGGGAAAGTAGCTTTTTTTGCTTTTGATATATCGAAGTATTCTGCTGTATCGTGAGTTTCCCAAAAGATTTTCTCTTCTTGTTCATTTTTAAATGCTGGTATCTTTTTAAGCTTTTTCATAATTTAATCTCTCCTTTTTGCTCATTGTCCTTGCTGATATGACTCTGATTCTATTTTTTCTTATTGTAAAAACCACAGTCAATTTTTTGTCAAAATCACTCTTTCCGTATGCAATACACCTATCAATAATTAACACTCTATTATTTAAGATTTTATACCTCAAGCTTTTACGGTAAAGCAACGAAACTCATTTGTGATATCAAAAGACTCAAACAAGTTCGAGTGTCCTAAACCCAGGATCCTCAAACTTGTTTGAGGCGATCTCCTGTGTACCGATAAACTGTCGAGATGAGAGAACCACGACCTACCGCAACCATCGGTCACGGCACCAAGAAAGGCCGTGCAATTCTGCATAAAATGAACACGTCTCGAAATAACTACCGCAACCATCGGTCACGGCACTTCATATCAGTGGTCAGAAGGTGCTACACAATTGGCGTCTCGAAATAACTACCGCAACCATCGGTCA
>JANTGA010000143.1 GCA_024763175.1 Sulfurovum sp. | reverse complement strand
CAGCTTATCAGGCGACGTGAAGCCCATGAGCCCTATGAATATATTGTGGGTGAAACAAGCTTCTATGATCTCTATCTCTCTGTTGTGCCGGGTGTGTTGATTCCCCGTCCCGAGACAGAACTTCTGATCGATCAGGCTGCTGCTGTGATCGAGCGGGAAGGTATCACGTCACTGATAGAGATTGGGGTTGGATCAGGCGCGATTTCAGTAGTCTTGGCACGGAAATTTCCTCAGCTTCAGATCGTTGCGACAGACATCTCAGAGGATGTCCTTTTGGTGGCACAAAAAAATATCGACCGCTATGGGGTTGCTGGGCGAGTTACACTGTTGCAAAGCAACTTGATGGATGAGGTGACTATTGATGCAGGGATGGTTGTGAGTAATCCGCCCTATATTGCTGAGGGTTTCAGACTGGAAAGAAATGTTTCCGACTATGAACCTCACAGAGCACTTTTTGGCGGCAGAGTCGGAGATGAGCTGTTGAAGCAGATCATCGATGACGCCTTCAAAAGAGATATCCGATGGCTGGCCTGCGAAATGGGCTACGATCAGAAGAGGGCCATCCAAGAGTATGTTAATGAAATTGATGTAGAATATATCGATTTTTATCAGGATCTTGCTGGTTTTGACCGGGGTTTTATCGTTCGTTTTTAAGAGCCGGAATTCTCGCTCTGAAGCAAATCCAGAAGAAGGAGTCTTGTGGGCTCCTGACAGGGTATATTTTATAAAATTGGAGAAAAAATGAAAAAATATTTCAAAATAGCCACAATGGCCTATTTGATACTTTTGGGTGTCATGCTGGGAGCAGGGCTCTATGCCGGTATTGTTGTTGCTCCGGTGACATTTCATACGCAGCAGTGGCTGGGAAGCGATGTACTGAGTCGTTATGAGGAGGGCTTGATCATGACGGAGAATTTTCTCAGACTCTCTTATCTCGTCGATGTCGTTTTGGTGGCGATCTTCCTTTACGAGGGATACAAATACAAAAAGTTCGAACGTGATACGATCACGCAGGTAGCGACCTTCATTGTTTTTGCAACCGGTTTGCTTTTTGCACATTACTACATCCCTGATATTATCAATATGCAGATGGGAGGTGAAGCGATGACGCAGAGCCAAGCCTTTGTCAATACGCACAAAGGTTCGGAGATCAACTTCAAACTCTTCTCTCTGGCACTGCTGGTGCTGATGGTGCGCAATATGCAAAAAGCATGCAAGTAAAAGTGAGTGGGCAGCAGTGAAGCGTGAGCAGTTGAGGCACCCTTTTGAGCCGATTGTTTTCAAAGATACACAGACCTTGGTTTTGGGGTCGTTTCCGAGCATTCAATCATTCCAGAAGAGCTTTTACTATGCGCATCCGAGCAATCAGTTCTGGAAGATACTCTCATCGCTCACAGGTTATCCGGCCAACACAAGAGATCAGCGCCTCTGGCTACTCAAAGAGTCAAAGCTGGGACTCTGGGATATAATCCGCTCCTGTAGCAGAGAAAATTCACTCGACAGCAGTCTCAAAGAGGAAGAAGTCAACGATATCTCCTCGCTTTTGGAGCGTTACCCTTCGATCAAAAAAATCGCCTTTACCGGCCGCAAGGCGCAGACGCTCTTCGAAAAGCATTATGATTCTCTGAAGATTGAACGTGTCTATCTGCCCTCTCCTTCGTCAGCCTATGCCAAAATGACGATCAAAGAGAAGGCTGCTGCTTACCGGGAAAAACTGAATATTGGAATAGAACTCAGATGAGACAGAAAACAGCAAAGTACTTCTCTCGACCAAAGGAGGCAAGATGGTTTGGGCGATAGGCGATATCCAGGGCTGTTACAAGCCCCTCAGGGAACTCTTGGAAAAGATCAACTTCGACCCCGCAAGAGACAGACTCTGGATCGCCGGTGACCTTGTCAATCGCGGTGAGGGATCACTGGAGACACTGGAGTATCTTTATTCGATACGAAAGAGCCTTGTTGTTGTGTTGGGCAATCACGACATCGCACTGATCGCAGCTTGGCTCGGGCTCAGAAAGAGCAATCCCACGATCGACCCGATTCTGCACTCATCTCAGGCAAAAAAACTGATCGATTGGCTCCGATTTCAAAAATTTATGCACGTTGACAGGCAATTGGGGTACTGTATGTCTCACGCAGGCATCTCTCCGGAATTCGATCTTGAGACGGCAAGTCGCCATGCCAAAAGGATAGAGGCAAAACTTCATTCGGATGGATACGAAGCGTGGCTTTCGCAAATGTTCGAGAAAGGGACGAGCCATTTTGGTGCTGCCGTCAGCGAGATAGAGAAGGAGCGCTATATCCTCTCTTCTTTTGTCCGTATGCGCTACTGCTATAGCGATGCCCGGCTGGAGTTCAAGCAAAAGGGTGCACCTGACCCCCGGAGTGCCTCACAAAAAGATCTCAAGCCCTGGTTTGCTTGTCCTACACGAAAGAAGATCGATCTCAGGATCCTCTTTGGCCACTGGTCAACGCTAGGCTACTATAATGACGGAAAGGTCTGTTGTCTGGATACTGGCTGTGTCTGGGACGGTTTGCTCACAGCAATGAGACTCGATAGTGGATCCGAAGAGCTTGTGCAGATCACCTGCTCTCGAAATGATCAGGCTACGTAACCAGGATTTTGTAATACACTTCATATGATCTATATTGCTCCTATGGCATGTACTCTTGATTTCATAAGCTGTTGGGCTCAAAAAAGCTGCATTATCGAAAGAGATTGACCAGTTTGCCGATCGGCTCTTCGTCAGTGTAGATCTTCGTGTATCGGATGTTATGGCGCGAAAAGTGTTCGATGAGTGTTTCGTCGTTTTTTCGCAAATGTGCCAGATAGCGATCGGCAGTGCGTTTGCCAAAAAAAGTATCCATTTTCCTGCCGCTCTGCGGGTCTTGGAGTATCACTTCGCCGAGTTTTTTGGG
>JANTGA010000142.1 GCA_024763175.1 Sulfurovum sp. | reverse complement strand
AACAGGCTAGAGAAGAAAATTGTGGCTATAATCGTACCTGAGATGATCGCTCTATCTCTTGTTTGGAAGCTGACATAGAGTGAATAGAGCAACAGAGCAACAAATAAATACTTATAATAAAATACAAATTTATATCTTTCGTACGTTTCAGAAACAAAATATTTATCAACATTGACTAAAAAATGTTCATATATCGAATAAAGAGTATCGAGCAATGACTGATTGCCCAGTTGTGATTTGATGCTATGAAAATAATCAACAGGAAAAGCAGCTTGAAAATATTTTTGGCACAAGATAACCGCAGTCAAGCCCAAAAATAAGATAACAGTATATTTTAAAAAATCTCTCCATGATTTAGCCAGAGGAAAAAGACCAAAGAATACAAAAACCCAAGACTCCCTAAAAAGCAGCAAAAAGAATACTAAAGCAATTAATGTGTAAAAATATCTGTTTTCTCGAGTCTGATACACCAAATAGAGGAGATAGCCTACCACAACAGCAAACACATAGTGAAAAATCTCTGTCATGGAACTAGAGATATAGATAATAAATATAAAGTTTGATAACAAAACAATACTGATAAGTAGTTTGTTCTCTAAACTTATCTTGCTCAAAGCCAAAAATACAAACATGCAGAGCACCAACACCATATTTGCAAGCATAATAGACGGAGCAATACCTACAAAAGCAAACAACTTGAAGAAGGCTCCATAAAGTATGGTATACGTAAATCCGTGAAAACCTGACTGGCCAACCAGCGAATAACGTTCATTTAATGTGGTAACTGCATCTATTCTGTTGTGCAACCAAAAAGACTTGGCATCCAGATAGTATCCATACTCATCACTGTAAATAGGTAAATAGTTAAGAGAGATCGATTGATAAGCAAAATACGCAAACAAGAGAAAAAGCATCAGGAAAAGTACTCCCAATAATTTGATTCTATTATTTACTATCTTCTCTTTGAGTCTAGAAAAAACCTGGATCTGCATATTGTACTCCTTTTGTGCCTTAGTGATATTTTCTCCTATTTATCTGGAGAAAACAAATTTGAATTTATAATAATCGATTATATCTTTATTAAGCAAAAAAGAGCTTTCAAATTCCAACAGAAAACTAATAATTATATGTTGATTAATATAATAATGCTAAAATTATTGATGCACTTTGATTTTGGCTCTTACGTTTCGCTATTGTTGCTTTTGTTGATTCCCTGTTTTTTCTGGTGCAGGGAGTATCGTAGAGTCTTCTATTTTTCGCAGCTTTCGTGGATCAAGCGGCAGAGTCCGATCTTTTCTCTCTATCCCTGGCTGAAGGCTGCTTTATTTTCGTTGCTTGTTTTGGCTCTGGCGGAGCCTTTTCTCTATGATGCAGTATCCAATCACGGGAAACGGGGACGGGATCTCGTGCTGGCGATCGATGCCAGCGGCTCAATGGGACAGAGCGGTTTTGACAGCAAAGACCGCTTCAAGAGCAAATATGAAAGCAATCTGGAGCTTGCCAAAATCTTCATTCAGCATCGGCACGATGACAATATGGGTGCGGTTGTTTTCGGCACCTTCGCCTATACCGCATCTCCCCTCACCTACGACCTGAATGGACTCACTCATCTGCTGGAGATGACGGATGTCGGTGTCGCGGGGGAGAGTACGGCGATCGGAGATGCAATCACACAATCGATCCGTACACTCTCTTTTGGTCATGCCAAAAACAAAGCAATCATTCTCCTGACAGATGGCTACCACAATGCCGGCAAAACATCTCCGAGAGACGCAGTCAAACAGGCAGTAGGCCAAAAGATAAAAATCTTTACGATCGGCATCGGAAAACCCGGTGATTATGATGCAACCCTGCTGAAGACCATCGCCAAAGAGAGTGGCGGAGCACACTATCGTGCCGCCGACGCCCAAGCATTGAAAAAGGTTTACCAAGCGATCGACAGACTCGAGCCCAGTCCCATACGAAGCGAAAATTTTCTCAACCGTAAGCTGCTCAGCGGCTACCCCGCAGGGCTCGCTGTGGTCCTGCTTTTCTTCTGGATCATCTCGCAGCGCAGGGAGCGGTCATGACACTTCTTTACCCCGCTTTTCTATGGCTTCTGGTACCGTTGGCAATCCTCTGGCGCTACCGTCCCAAAAGACTGGACGATACGGTGCATCTCCTCATTCTGGCACTCCTCATCCTGGCACTTGCACGACCCGTGCTGGAGTCGAGGCCACTCAAAGCCGAGATCCAGTCACGCGATATCATTGTCGCACTGGATGCCTCCTACTCAATGCATGCGACAGATATCGCACCAAACCGCTACCGCTATGCCAAAGAGACGATCAATCAGCTCCTTGCCTCCAATCATACAGACAACATCATGCTGATCGCTTTTACGACCAATCCTCTCCTGCTCTCACCTCCAACAACCGATCATGCCTTGGTCTCTGTGGCAATGGAGAGTCTCAATGTGGATGATATCCTTACCCATGGCACATCACTCAAAAGACTCTTCGAAAAGATCGCTACCCTTCCGATACAGGAAAAAACAGTGCTTCTTATGACGGACGGTGGCGACAAGGAGAACCTGCTGGCTCTTGAGGATATCCTCCGTGAAAATGATATCTCTCTCGTCATCCTGGCACTCGGAACCACTTCGGGTGCCGCTGTTGCCAAAAAAGACGGCAGCCTGCTCAAAGACAGTGAAGGCAATCTCGTCATCTCCCGCATCAATCCGCAACTCGAAACACTCGCACGTCAAACTGGAGGCAGCTACATCACGACACCCTCCTCTCCCCAGGAAGCAGCATCACAGCTAAACGATGCACTCGAAACACTCACGATGGAACGTCATGCTGCCAGCAAGATACAGCAGCAAAACATCGAACTCTATCGGATACCGATTCTTCTGGCGATCATACTTTTCGGGCTACTGCATACCCGGGCAGTGAAATTT
>JANTGA010000141.1 GCA_024763175.1 Sulfurovum sp. | reverse complement strand
CACTTGACATGTGTATTTGGCAGGCGATAAGCCAGCAGAAATTCGATGATAGAGCCGACCACCAGTGCCCAGCCAACCGGTGCGATATGCCGCAAAATCTCCGCACTGCTGTGATATGTCACCCCATCCAGATAGTGCTCGAAGAGGATCGAATAGACCAGGATGCCGCCCAGTATCGACACCGTCGTCACTGCCTGCACGATGCCGTTGCCCATCGTGATAGCGTTGTTGCCGACCAGCTCTTTGATGTAGCCGTACTTGGCAGGAGAATAGATCGCGGATTGTACTGCCAGCAAAAAGGTCATCGCAAAGGCGAGCTCGAACATTCCCAGATAATAACTCGCCGTGATCACCAGTGTGATCGCCACAGCGATACCCGCCGCCAGGCGCATCACCAGACTCTTGGGAAAACGGTCTGCGATGAATCCCGAAGGCGAAAAGAGCAGGATAAAGGGAAGCAGGATCAGTGCATTGACGATGGCCGTCAGGATGATCTGCGTCTCACCGTCATAGATTTTGAACACGGTATTCTGGATGATGATCTTGTGCCCCAGGTCGGTAAAAGCATTGAGGAAAACAACGATCACGTAGGGGAGAAATCCTTTGATTTTCCATATACTCTCTCTCATCACTCTCCTTTTGTTACGCTGCGATCATTTTGGACATCATCAAGCCTGCAGAAAATCAGCATCCCGAAGGCTTCTGGCATTGGGGTTGCGCTCCTGCTTCAGTACCATGTCGATTTGCGTCAGGCCCTTGAGTATCTGGGGTGAAGCGAGGGTCCAGTCACGGAGCTGATCGCCCGACGAGATGAAGAGGTTAAAACCATTTTCGTGCAGCCCCATCCGTACTGCCGAAGCGATCGAGTAGGTCGTCAGGACACCATCGTCACGGATCCGATCACGGATCTGGGCGAAATACTCCCGGGTCCAGAGCAGCGGATTGTGCCGGGGACTGAAGGCATCCTGATAGATGATATCAAAGCTCTCCCTGATTTGAGGAACTATCTGTCGTGCATCCCCGATAAGGATTTCGATCCTGAACTGCTCATCTTCGTAATAAAAATCTCGGCTCAGCGCTTCGATGATCGGCCCAAAGGCGGCAAACTCCCGGGGGTACTCAAAGCCCTCGAGGCTTTCGACCAGTCCGCGATCGAGCTCTGGAGAGATGATATGGAGCTTAACGGGGAGGTGGTGTTGTCGCACGTAGTAGAGTGTCGCCAGCGTATTGTATCCCAGCCCAAAGCAGATATCCAGAATCGTCAAATGCGCACGATCCCCCACGAAACGAAAAGCGGATTTGACATGTTTCTCCAGCGACTCATGCAGCGCCCCATCCCTGTCAGAGTGATACGACTCCCCAAACTCTTTGGAAAAAAGTGTCCAAGACCCATCGCGTGTCAACACTGAGTGCTTCTCCCGCCTCAATACCTCATCATACCACTGCATCTTTTCCTGATCTGTTCACTGTACTATTTTGCCACACAGGCGAACCCTCCTGGCCAAAGCCCCCAACAACACTCCATGGTTCACTGCTGCCTGCCAGATGCTCACTCCCTATCATATTCCCGCTTCATCCAACTCTTTGAATTTAAAGGCTTCCATGATCTCTTCGATCGTCTCCTCTTCGCGGCACACCAGCACCATCATCCCCTCCTCCATAAAGTCAAGGTAATTTTCAAATTTATTCTTCAGCACGATGAAGTCGATCCAGGACTCCCCCGTCTCGTGGCGATCATCGGCAAACGAGACCGACTGCACCTCTCCGGCATCGAAGGAGACCAGTGCCCACTTTTTGACTTGTGCGAGGGGTGTGATTTTGGATGCTTTCTCGTCCGTACCGTCTACCGGAATCAAAATAAACATGTTATGCCCCCTTCAGAAGCTTTTTGGAGAGTTTGAGTTTTTTATTGCTCATCGTTCCGATCCCTCTCTTGAGGACTTTTCTGGCGATATCTTTCGCCTCCTGAAGTGAGTGCATTTCGCAGCTGCCGCACTGGTAGATGTTGAGTTCCGGGATATCCTTCTGGCTTTTGACCTTGAGGACATCCTTCATCGATTTTTTCCAGGCTTTGGCGACCCTCTTTTTGCTCGGTGTTCCCAGCAGTGACATGTAAAATCCCGTACGACACCCCATCGGAGAGATATCGATGATCTCTACTTTTTTGCTGTTGAGGTGATCGCGCATAAAGCCGGCAAAGAGGTGCTCGAGTGTATGGATGCCTCTCTGGGAGAGTTTCTCTTCGTTGGGCACACAGAAGCGCAGGTCAAATACAGTGATCGGATCCCCGCTGGGGGATTTCATCTTCTTGGCGACACGCACGGCAGGTGCGATCATCCGGGTATGGTCTACAGTAAAGCTGTCTAAAAGTGGCATAGTGACTCCTTTGAATGTTTTTATAATGATTCAGATTATAGCCAGTTGTATTGAGAATTACGAATGCGGCAGTGTATAGACGCGAACGCGTTCGCGCTTCCTGGCATCGGAACTTCAAACATGCTCGATTATCGATGTGGACGAATGCCCATCTCCTCGCCGCCTGAGTGCCTGCATCCATAGGCTACACCCAGATCGCAAGCCTTGTGATAGAGTCTGGCAGCTTCGGATGCATTGCGATCCACACCAAGCCCCTTCTCATAGAGTGACCCCAGCAGTGCGCAGCCGCCACCGTTGGCGCGCTCGCACGCTTTTTTGTAGTAGACGGCTGCCCAATGGTATTTGGGTGCAGCCAATTCAGCCCTGTACTCCCCCTGCTCATACAAAAGCCCCAGACTGCTGCAGCTATAGGCATCCTCGAGGTAGCACCCCTGCTTGAAAGACTCCCGTGCCGCCACTCTGTTGTGTCTGACGCCTTTGGCTTCGGTATAGAGCCGGCCCAGTTCGCGACACCCTTTGGCACTTCCCGCTGCACAGGCTTTTTTGAATATCGCGGCAGCCTCTGTAT
>JANTGA010000140.1 GCA_024763175.1 Sulfurovum sp. | reverse complement strand
CCGAAGGATTGGCACTGGAGAGGGCGATCGAAAAAGTCAGGCAAAGCTCTGTCTTCACAACCCACACACCCCTGCAGGCGGCGACGGATGTCTACAGCTTCGAGAGGATGAGCCACTACTTCAGCGATTACTGGAAACGGCTGGGGATGAGCAGAGAGCAGTTTATGGCATTCGGGATCAATCCCAATACACCACAGAGCGGCTTCAACATGACAGTACTGGGACTCAGGATGTGTGATCAGCGCAACGGCGTGAGCAAAAAGCATGGTGCCGTGAGCCGGGATATCTGGAAAAGTACTTTGACCCAAAACAGTCAAGGCACATCGATCGACTTCATCACCAACGGCGTACATCTGCCGACTTGGCTGGGAGGTGAGCTTTTCGAAGTCTTTGATGCTGCCCTGGGAGAAAACTGGCTTTCGATGCAGGACAATCCGGATATCTGGCTGCCCATCGAGAGCATCGACGGGCAAAAGCTCTGGGATCTGCACTACATGTACAAGGTTCGCATGGTTAACTTCATCAGAGAGCGGGTGCGGCGCAAATGGGCGGAAGAGAAGATCGATCCACTGATCGCAGTGGCAGAAGGTGTCATGCTCGACCCCGATGTCCTGACGATCGGATTTGCCAGACGGATGACGAGCTACAAGCGGCCCGACCTCATCCTGCACGACCTCGATCGCCTGGGGCAGATCGTCAACAACTTCGAGCGGCCGGTACAGATCATCTTTTCTGGCAAGGCACACCCCTCGGACAAGCCGGGCAAAATGATCTTGCAGCGTATTTTCAAGACTGCCCGGGATTCCAGATTCAGGGGGCGTATCGCTTTTGTCGAAGATTATGGCGAGAGTGTCGCCAAGTATCTGATCCATGGCTGCGATGTCTGGCTCAATAACCCACTGATCCCGATGGAGGCCTGCGGAACGAGCGGTATGAAAGCGGGTCTCAACGGTACCCTGCACTGCTCCTCACTGGACGGATGGTGGCCCGAAGGCTTCACCGGCACAAACGGCTGGGCCTTCGGCGGAGAAATTACTGATGAAAACAGAGATGCCGCAGCACTCTATGACACGATCGAACAGCAGATCGTACCGCTCTATTATACATTGAACGATCAAAAATTCCCCGAAGCATGGGTCAGCAAGATGAAAGCATCGATCAAAAGTATCGCACCTCATTTCAGCGCCAGAAGAATGATGAAGGACTACCTGAACAAATTTTATCTGCCAATCAGCAGCCAACTTGAAAAAGAGAATACATTGAGTCGCATTTGATTTAGGCCTTGAAATTCAGGGATGTTCTGGTTATGATTATACATTGACAGGTTAAAGGATTATGATGTTTTTTGCCATTCTCAATTTTACCCTTTCCGGGGCGATCGCCATTGTCGGTATCCTGACACTGCGAAAAGTAAGCACGCCCAACGAAGTCGTCTTTGCCAGCTTGCCGCTTCTTTTTGCGCTGCATCAGTTTACCCAGGGCTTTGTCTGGCTGGGGATGTATCATTTGATCGAACCTCGGGCACTGCATATGGCGGAGAGTATTTTTGTTTTTTATGCGCAGGGTTTTTTGGAGTTTTTGATACCGTTTGCCCTCTGGCTGGTTGAACCGGCAGGCGTGCGCAAAAGCCTGATCGGTATATTGGCGGTTCTGGGAGCCCTGCTGATGGGCTATACTTTGTGGGGTCTCTCTGTGCACCCCACTTCGGTTTCGATAGAGGATGGCGTGCTGGCCTATCTCAACCCTTGGACAGACACGCTCTGGGTCGGAGTGACGTATGTTCTGACTACCTGCGGTGCATTGATGCTCAGCAGCAGTATCGCCATACAGCTCTTTGGCTGGCTCAACCTGATCGGACTCACCATCGTCTATCTGTTGAGACCCTACGGATTTACCTCCATATGGTGCCTGTATGCTGCGATGCTCAGTGTGATGCTTTACTTTTATTTTGTCGAACGACGTATCGCATTTCTCCAGAAGATCAAAGCAAAAGAGAACGGCCTGAACAAAAGGCTGGAGAGTGAACTGGTGGGGCTCAAAAGCCGCTATCCGCATTTGCGCAGAAGTCTTCAACGGCGTTTTGAAAACTGGGGTACAGTTTTTATGGGCCGTAAAAAAGGGTGAGAGACAGCAACAGGATTCAAATCTCCAAAATAGCCTGCACCTGGTTCTCGACCTCCATCATCTCCTGGTCAGAAAGTGCTGCGATCTTTTCGGGCACAAGACGATGGATATCTATCGCTCTGATCTGATCACACAGGAGTTCCGACACCTTATCCAGGCTGCCGCGCCTGCTGATACGATAACGCAAAGGATAAGCACCATCGATGAGCTGTGTCGTCAATGGGATAATGATGATCGTGGTATGCCCGATATGGTTGAGCATATTGCTTTGCAGTATCAGCACAGGACGGATTTTGCCTGGCTCGTGACCTTTGGAGGGATACAGTTTTGCCAGGTATATACTCCCTCGGTCAAAGCTCATCAAGGCCATCCGCTATCGTGTTGTCAAATTCGCGGCTGATCTCTGCGCTACTCTTGCGTACACGCATCGATGCCTGTCGCATTTGCTCTTTCAACTCTCTGCGCTTCATCGTCTCTTCATACTCTGCAACCGACCTTCTGATCAATTCGCTCTTGCTTAGTTTGAGTGCTTTTGCAAGCTGAGTCACTTTTTCAAAAAAGCTATCATCTGCTTTTAATGTGATTGTTTTCATTTACTGCTCCAGATACTTATTATCAGTATTACTATATTACTTACTTTTGGATGTGATGTCAATAGTGATGATAGCAAATCTACAGAAAATTCATCAAGATTTTATTTTGAGCAAACTGAAGATTTGAGATTTGGGATTTGGGGTCAGACTCTTACTATAGAGCATCTCTTCCAATACTCCACACCCTTGCATTAGCATCATCTGGAACCTTTTTGCTCTTCTTCATCTCTCAGGCAGAGAACACTTGGCAGCTTTTTTTCGCTACGACTCCCATAGGGATGGCATTTGGTCTGCTCTTTGTCAATACCAACGCCTGGTTCCTCTCCAAAGTCCCGCCCGCCAAAAGAGGCAAAGCCTCCGGCATCCTCACCTCCAGCTTTTTCCTCG
>JANTGA010000139.1 GCA_024763175.1 Sulfurovum sp. | reverse complement strand
TCCCTGTTGGCGTGGATCAGGTAGGGTTTTTTGAGCGGGGTTGGCTTGACTCTGGTATAGCAGAGTTCAGGCAACTTCAGATAAGGGTTATCCAGTTCTATCTCTTGTAGTTTCATAGCCCTATAGTACACAGTAGAGCTTTTAAAAATCTGAGTGCCGGACCAAGAAAGAGGAAAAAAGCCGACTCTAACGACCTGAGCGATATAATTCCGCATCAAGAAATGAAGGATCAGAGATGGGTAGAGCGTTCGAATACCGTAAAGCAGCAAAAATGAAACGATGGGGAACGATGTCCCGCGTCTTTCCCAAGCTGGGAAAAATCATCACCATGGCAGCCAAAGATGGGGGCCAGGACCCCGATATGAATCCCAAACTCCGTACTGCCATCCTCAATGCCAAAGCGCAGAATATGCCCAAGGATAATATCGAAGCAGCGATCAAACGTGCGAGCGGCAAAGATGCAGCAGACATCAAAGAGCTGAGCTATGAAGCGAAAGCACCGCATGGGGTACTGCTCTTTATCGACTGTGCAACCGACAACAATACCCGCACTATTGCCAATATCAAGGCGATTTTGTCCCGTAATGGCGGCGAAGCGCTCAAAAACGGATCACTCGATTTTATGTTCACGCGCAAGGCAGTCTTTACCTTCGATAAAACCGATGAGATGGATCTCGAAGAGTTGGAACTGGATATGATCGATTATGGACTCGAAGAGATCGAAGAGGATATGGAACCCCAGGAACATGGAGACGACAAGGAGATCATCCGCATCTATGGAGAGTTCGCCTCCTTTGGCGATCTCGCGCATGCCCTCGAAAAACGCGGCATAGAGGTGACCAAAGCGGAACTCCAGCGTATCCCCAATACCCCTATCGAATTGAGTGAAACCCAGATGGACGAAGTCGACAAGCTCATCGACAAGCTCGAAGAAGATGAAGATGTACAGGCAGTCTATACCAATATCGCTTAGCAGGCCCTCCTCTCCTCGGGAGGCGTCAAATCCCCACGGCACAGCTCACTGATCTCTTTTTTACCCATGAGAGCAAAGCGTTTTTCCCAGCTCTCCCCAATCATAGCTGATCAGTGCAAAATTTCCAAAAAAGCTATTTTCATTCATGATGCACTCCTGCCAAAAAAGAGTCTGTCCAAACTGAATCTTCCTCCTCCCTGAGTCATCAGTATGAAGAAAAAGAGCAGATAGTAGAGAGGGATCTCTATACCCATCGCTTCAGCGCTGAATCCATGCGGCCAGTGCACGACCAAGATCGCTACAAACATCACGATCCCGAGGGCAAAAGAGACAAAGCGGGTCATCAAGCCCAGTACCAGCAAAATAATACCGATCGCCTCAGTACCTGAAACCAGATAGGCAAAAAAATGCGGTATCGGTATCCCCAGCGATTCAAACCATAAACCTGTTTCCGGAAGATTCTTGATCTTCAGCATCAAAGGTTTCAAAAAACCGTACGCCAGAGCCAGTCTGACCAACAAGAGCGACAGACTTTGTCCATAGCCAAACAGCACCGCAATCTCCGCAAACATTTCTCTCATTCTTTCTCCTTTTTGACTACACACGCAATAGACTTGTTGCGCAATAAGAGGCATGATACACTGTTTTGCGTGTACTCCCTGTGCACGCACTAAATTCAGCACGTTGGAGAGAAGACGGATACCCGAGACACTAACACTATTTGAGTATAATCTCCTATGCAAACTCTGCCCATAGCCCAAGTCATTCCCAAAGTCAAAGAAAAGCTCCTTGGCCACAATCGCCTTGTGCTCCAGGCACCTCCGGGAGCCGGCAAAACCACTGCCTTGCCTCTCGCGCTCCTCGATGAACCCTGGCTCAGGGGCAGGAAGATAGTGATGCTCGAACCCAGGCGTTTGGCGGTGCGTGCTTCAGCTGCACGTATGGCAGAGCTGCTGGGAGAAAAAACAGGGCAGCGCATAGGCTATCAGATCAAGATGGAGTCTGTGCAAAGCAAACAGACACAAATACTCATCATCACAGAAGGCATCCTGACCCGCAAACTCCAGCATGATCCTGGCCTGGAAGATGTAGCGCTTATCATCTTTGATGAGTTTCACGAACGCTCTTTGCATGCAGACCTCTCTCTGGCGCTGGCACTGGAGTCACAGAGCATCCTGCGTGAAGATCTCAAGATACTCATCATGTCTGCCACACTGAACACCTCTGACATCGCTACACTGCTGGGCAATGCGCCCATCATCGAAAGTGAGGGGCGCTCCTTTCCTGTGGAGCGGCACTATCTCCCGGCGGAGACTTCGGCGCCCAGCAAGAAGGAGCTGCCTGCTTTTGTCCACAGATTTCTTTGCAGACTTTTGCAAAAGGAGGAGGGAAACATCCTGGTATTTCTCCCCGGTGTGAGTGAGATCAAAAAAGTACAAAAGCTATTGGAATCAGAGACTATAATGCCAAATCCACTCCAAAATGTACAGATCACCACCCTCTATGGCAAGCTCAGCAAAGAGGCTCAGGACAGAGCCATCAGGACACCCGGAAAAGGGAAGCGAAAAGTCGTACTCAGTACCAACATCGCGCAAACTTCTCTGACCATAGAGGGGATCACATTAGTCGTAGACTCCGGACTGCAAAATGTTTCCCTCTTTGACCCTTTCTCGGGAATGGGCAAACTCGAAAGTCGCTTCATCTCCAGGGATGCCTCGACCCAGAGAGCAGGACGGGCAGGACGCCTAAGCGCAGGCCAGGCTTACCATCTTTGGCACAAAAGCAAAATACTCCAGGAGCACGATACAGCAGAGATCCTCATGGCCGACCTGGCTCCTCTGGTATTGGAGCTGGCACTTTGGGGATCGGGTGACATCACAGCGCTCTCCTGGATGGACGCCCCACCCCCTTCGGCCATCAGCCACGCCAGAACACTCCTCACACAACTGGACGCACTCGACAGTGACGGTATCATCACATCCCACGGTCGAGAGATGAGCCGTTTTGGCCTGCACCCTCGCCTGGCACATATGATGCTCAAAGCCAAAGCGATCGGACTGAGCTATGAAGCTTCACTGCTGGCCATGCTGCTCTCCGAAAAAGATATCTACCGTCAATCTTTTGCTTCTGCCGACCT
>JANTGA010000138.1 GCA_024763175.1 Sulfurovum sp. | reverse complement strand
CCGCGCTTCATTGCCTTAAGCAGCTCTGTCGAACCGCTCTGCAGGGGTATATGGATCTGTTTACATATTTTGGGGTTGGAGGCAAACTCTTCAAGAAAAGCATCATTCATATGCAGCGGATGCGGTGATGTGAAGCGGATACGCTCCAGCCCTTCGATCCTGCTCACTTTTTGCAGGAGCTCTGTAAAGCCGCATACCTCTTCTGAATGACTGAAGTGACGACCGTAATTGTTGACATTCTGCCCCAGCAGCATCACCTCTTTGGCACCGGTACCCACCGCTTTGCTAATCTCCTGAACGATCAAATCGCTGGGAATCGATATCTCTTCACCTCTTGTCACTGGCACGATGCAAAAAGTACACTGCTTATCGCAGCCTATCGAGATATTGACCATCGCCTTGAGAGGGTTGCTCCGATACTCTGCAAAGTTATAATGACTCTCGTCATAGTCTGTCGCTATTTCAACAGCATGCTTTTTCCCTATGACTGCATTGATCTTGGAAACATTACGTGCTCCCAGTACGAAGTCCACCACAGGAGCGCGCCGTATGATCTCCTCCCCCAGATGACTCGCTGTACAGCCGCAGACACCGATCTTGGCACCCTCTTTTTTCTTTTTTTTGAAAACGCCGATCTCAGAAAAGAGTTTCGCAACTGGTTTTTCACGTACACTGCACGTGTTGATGAGGATAAGGTCAGCATCATGCACACGCTGCGTCAGTTCATAGCTATCTTCACGATTGAGTTCGGCGATCATATGCTCACTGTCACGCATATTCATCGCACAGCCGAGTGTTTCGATAAAAAGTTTTTTCATGGTTATTCTTTATTGATGCTGCATAGGGATCCTATGCATTGATACATGTAGTTCTTATTCGAGAAGCGCTTATTATACGATATGTACCTCGTAGATATACTCGTTGTCATCCAAGCCATATTTTACTTCTCGCATATAGACACTATGGCCTTTCTCTTCAAAGTGTTCAATCAACTGGATCATATCCTTGTGAGAATTATCCTTATCAAAATAAAAGATCGATTTATTTGCCAGATCTTCTTCCACTTTTTTCAATTCAATGGTTTTTGGTTTTGCCTTTATTGTCGTTCTGGCAAGTTTCAGTTTCATCTACATTCCTTTTATTCTCTACTATTTGATACTTTGTTCTGAAGGGCATTTCCCAATTTTTCATATCTGCTGCATCCCTACCAATTAAACTATTATACTTCATTTTCAGTAAAGCTTTGATTAGCTATAATATTGTTCTTCATAAATATACATTATCCTGCCGGTTGGACACACTGTTAAGTTACCACTTGTAGTGACGTGTAGTGATAGTAAAGCTTGTAAATAAAGGGAAGTAATGGAAAAAATTTTAGATATTATCGAAGCGATAGCACACGAAAAAAATATTTCAAAAGAGAATGCTGTCGAAGCCTTCAAAGAGGCGCTCATCAATACTGCCAAGAAGCTCACGACCCAGGAGAGTACGTTTGAGGCCCTGATCGATATGGATACCCGTGATTACACGATCACCAAAGTGATTACAGTCGTGGCAGACGACGATGAACGCCTGGAAGAGTTTGCTGACAGTTTTATGCCTATCAGTGAAGCACGAGAGTATGATGCAGAGATCGAGCTGGACGATGAACTGCGTTCCGAATTTGTCCTCGAAGATCATGGGCGCACAGCTGCAGCAAACCTCTACAGGGAGCTCGAGTATCATGTCCAGAGACGTGTCGAACAGGATCTCTTCGAAAAATACAAAGCAATGGTCGGATCGATTATGGTCGGTACTGTCAACAGAGTTGATGAGGGTGGCAACACCTACGTAGAGATCGGTGAACTCAAGGGTATCCTCAGCCAGCGAAACCGCATCAAGGGTGAAAAGTTCAAACGCGGTGATACCATCAAAGCACTCCTGAGATTTGTCAGTGTTGACCCTCAGCATGGGATGTTTCTGGAGTTGACGAGAACCTCTCCGAAATTTCTCGAAACATTGATGCAAAGAGAGGTGCCCGAGATCGATGATGGCGCTGTAGAGATCGTCGCTGCTGCCAGAATCCCCGGAGAGAGGGCCAAGATTGCACTCAAAAGCGACCAAATCAATATCGATCCTATCGGTGCAGCCGTCGGGGTCAAGGGTGTACGTATCAATGCAGTCAGCGATGAACTCAGCGGCGAAAACATCGACTGTATCGAATATTCACCCATTCCCGAGATCTTTATCACCAGAGCGTTGAGTCCAGCCATCACCCAAAGCATCAAGATCGAAGCAGGAAAAAAAGCGATCATTAATATTACCGGAGACCAGAAAGCCAAAGCGATCGGTAAAAGCGGTATCAATATCCGTCTCGCTTCGATGCTCACCGGCTACACGATCGAGCTCAATGAGGTCGAAGGTGTCACAGACCGTACAGGCGAAAGCAGCGGAAACGAACCAAAAGCGAGCGAGAAAACAACAGATACAAGCGCATTGGCAGACCTCTTTAAATAGTCAGTAGTGATTTGAGCCTTCTTCTCAAGTCGCAACAGCGTTCGTCATCCTCATGAGGCAGATTGACGCAGCCCATCCCTTTGGCAGCCCGACACTCACGAGTCGCTGGAATGATAGTGCGGATTGATCTTCAGAAGAACCAGATCGGCGATGACATTGCCCAGCAGGGTCAAAAAAGCACCGATGATCAATATCCCCATAATGACCGGATAGTCCCGGCTCAGAGCGCTCTGATAAAAGAGCAGGCCCATTCCATCGATAGAAAAAATTTGCTCCAGAATGACAGAGCCGCCCAGAAGTCCCGGAAGCGACAATCCCAGTATCGTTACGATAAAGGGCTTGAGATTGGGGTAAATATAAATTTTTTTGAGCTGCTTTTCGCTCACGCCCCTGGCCCGGGCAAAAAAGATATAGTCGCTCTTGAGGATATCGCGCGTTAGAGAACGAATATAGAGCAGCAGCGACCCAAAACCCACGAAAACCATCACTGAAATCGGCAAAACCAGGTGATACCCCAAGTCCAAAATAGAAGCCACTCCACTCTTTGGCTCAAAACCCTCCAAGCCACTGATCGGGAACCATCCCAGCTTCAGTGCCAGGAAGAGCACCAGGAGAAGCGCGAGATAAAAGGAAGGCATCGCATAACTCAGCA
>JANTGA010000137.1 GCA_024763175.1 Sulfurovum sp. | reverse complement strand
CCGTCATTCTTGCACGCACTGAGTGAAAAGATCAGGGCGATGCCCATCAGTATCATCACTGTTTTGATTGTCATTGCTTTCATACTTGTTTATCCTCTCTTGTTAAAATCTATAGGAGACACCCAGTGTCCAGACATCTGCTTTGATATCCGCGTCCATCGCTCTGTAGTCGAAGCCTGTGCCCTTGTACATCTGTACGTAGTCTGCAAAGAGTGATATCGTCTCAGTGAAACTGTATGATGCGCCAATACCCCACTGAAATCGGGCTTCTGCTCTGTCTACATCGCCTATGGGGATATTGGTCAAGGCCACTTCACCGTATCCCAGCAGGGCATAGAGGGAGAAGCTGCCGATGGGATAGATGGGCTTGAGGTAGATCGCCAGATTCGTGAAGTCTGTGGGATAGTCGGGATAGTCAGGGTTGATGGTGTTGCCGTGCGTATAGTCTACTGCTCCCACACTCAGTGTGTATCTCCCCTCCAGGGCGATATAGCGGTTGTACTGATACCCCGCCTGCAGCATCAAGCCATTGGCTTTGAAGGCTTCATTGGTGAGATCATTGCTTAGCTTCAGTCCGGAAAAACCAAGACCCAGGTAGAAGCTGCCCTCATCGATGAGAGACGGGGCAGCGACCGGGGCTTGTGCTGCGGGCTCTTCGATGGGCGCGATGTTACCGCCTGCAAAAGAGAGGGTACCCAGTGCCAGGAGTGACACCAGGGGTAGAAAATGCTTGTTCATTGTTTACTCCTTGTAATTTGGACAATAGTTTACCCCCCCCCGATTAATGTAGACTTAAATGATGCTTTTTTATGGTGAGTATTTTTAAATGGGAGGTCTTGCCTCAGACAAGTCTGAGGGTCCTGAGTTTGGGACACTCGAACTTGTCGGCTCTACACCAGTTCCTGGATCAGCTCCAGGAACTCTTCTCCGTATCGCTCGTACTTGACCTCTCCGATCCCGTGGACTTCGAGCATCTCCTCTCTGGATGCGGGGAGCTTGATGCTGAGATCCTTGAGTGTTTTGTCCGAAAAGACGATATAGGGTGGGATATTGTTGTCCTGGGCGATCTCTCGTCGCAGGTCTCTGAAGCGTTCGAAGAGGGCTGCGTCGTAGTCGCCTGTGTAGCTACTCTGCTGTTTGCTGACTGATTTTTTGACCTTCAGGCGGTCTTCGCGCAGTTCGATCGTCTGCTCTCCACGGATCACTTCTGCGCCAAAATCGGTCAAATGGTAGACTTTGAATTCTCCGATCTCGACTGCTCCCAGTTCCAGCAGACGATCTGCGATGGTGAGCCACTGTGCTTTGCTGTACTCCTCTCCGATATTATAAACCGAAAGCGTATCGTGCCCGTTGTCGAGAATGCGCTTCTCTTTGCTGCCTCTGAGTACATCGATGACATAGTGCAGGCCGAAGTTCTGCCGGGTGCGGTAGATGGCGGAGAGGAGTTTTCTCGATGCGGTCGTGATGTCGATGCGCTTGACTTCCGGCTGCAGACAGTTGTCGCACTTCTCTTCACACACATCGATCCTGTCATCGAAATAGTTTGCGATACTCTGATGACGGCAGTTTTCCCCCTGGGCGAAGCGGACCATACTCTCGAGTTTGCGATAGGCATGTGCCTTGTAGGGTGTCTCCGGCAAGTCGTCGATAAACATCTTCTGCTGGACCACATCCTGCGCCGAAAAGAGCAGCAGTGTCTCCGCAGCCAATCCGTCACGCCCCGAACGGCCGATCTCCTGATAAAAGTTTTCTACTGTTTTGGGCAGCGTCATATGGACGACAAAGCGGATATTGCTCTTGTCGATCCCCATCCCAAAGGCGATCGTCGCTACGACGATCTGGATGCGATCAGCTACAAAATCACCATATATCCTGTTTTTCTCCTCGGTGGGCATCCCTGCATGGTAGGGTGCCGCATTAATCCCTTTGCCCTGGAGGAAATAGGCGATCGATTCGGTCGATTTGCGCGAGAGTGTATAGATGATGCCGGCATTGCCCTTCTCTGTTTTCAGAAACTCCAGCAGCTGTGCTCTGCCATCTTTGATGCGGTGCTCTGCACGAATGGTGAGGTTGGAGCGGAAGATACTGCCTCTGACACGCAGAGGATCCTGAAGCCTCAACTGCTCCGCGATATCCTTCTCGACGGCCGTCGTCGCTGTCGCCGTGAAAGCGGCTACGGGTATGGTGGGAAATTGCTCCTTGAGCAGGGAGAGCTGGCGGTAGCTTTCGCGAAACTCGTGCCCCCATTCACTCACACAGTGCGCTTCATCGATCACAAAAAAGTTGATCTTCAGGCGATGCAGCAGCTGAAGAAACCAGGGGTTGGTCAAGCGCTCCGGTGCGACATAGAGCAGCTTGATCTCAGCTCTTTGGAGCTGACGCTCTATCTCCGCCGACTCCTCCAGGTCCTGCATCGAGCTGAGCATCGCTGCGGTGATGTCGTTGGCTCTGAGGGCCGCCACCTGATCGTACATCAGCGCCAGCAGCGGCGAGACGACCACCGTCACACCCTCCATCATCAAAGAGGGAAGCTGATAGCAGAGTGATTTGCCGCCGCCCGTCGGGAGGATCATCAGGACATCTCTGGATAGCAGGATCGTATCGATCACCTCCTCCTGCAGAGGCCGAAATGTTTTATGTCCGAAGTATCGCTCAAGTAAATCAAATTTTTCCATAGAGAGATCATAGCTGTTTCGCCCTAAGAGTACGATATAACTTTCATATTGAAATGTTTTTTCTATCAATCCGAGCTTGATTCAGGATCTATTGGCTAAAATACAGTAAAGGGATTTTTATGAAAACTATTCTATTGACTTCACTTCTCCTTTCAGCCACATTGCTGGCAAATGACAATCTGGCCATCGCGGATGCGCCCGAATCGATCTCTCTGACGATCTACAGCAAAAATCTGGCAATGGTCGGAGAGAAACGAACGGCAGTGATCGACAAGCCGGGAAAACTCAAACTGATGTATCCGGGCATCCCCAGTGCGATCGAAACCAGCTCTGTGATCGCTACCTTTGCGCAGAAGGCATCTCTCTTTTCTCAGAACTACTCTTTTGACGTGATCAGCTATGAGTCGATGCTCCGATACCATCTGGACAAAACGATCCACTATACAGAAAAGGAGGACTCTGTCGAGATCAAAGAGGGGACCCTTCTCGCTATCAATCCGCT
>JANTGA010000136.1 GCA_024763175.1 Sulfurovum sp. | reverse complement strand
AAAAACGGCAAAGAGAAGCGTGGTCGCGTCATCCTCTCCTCCAAGCTCAATGCCAGGAGTGCCATTCAGCTCAAATCCCTTGCCCGAAAGCTTCGCAAACTCAATGTCTTCCGATCTATCGTCAACCATCGCGGAGAGAATGTACTCTACGGTCTGGATATTGTCGAGAGCGCGGAAGCGAGGCGCTTCCCTCTCAAAGACTGCCTCAGTCCTGTCGTCGGCTATGTCAGAAAGAAGCCTACAAAAGACTACACTCGACTCAAGGGGATGAAGGGGCTTGAGCGTTATGCTGAAAAACACCTGACTTTCAGAAAAAATGGACTTTTTGAAGGCAAGCGGGATGTCGTAGGTGCCGTCATCCGAAATGGAAACAGTACCAAAATCACCCGGGTTGACGGTCTGGACCTTCATCTCAATATTCCTTTGAGCCTGCAAAGGTATGTGGAAATGATTCTCGACGAGATGAAGCACTCCACGGATGCACAGGAGATCATCGCCGCAGTGATGGAGAGTACAACAGGCAAGGTCCTCGCTATGGCCAGTTCGGAGCGCTACGACCCCTCCCACATCAGGCAGCAGGATACCTCTGCGCTCAATCCAAAATTTTCCGAGTATCCCTATGAGGTGGGCTCTGTCATGAAACCGTTGACACTCTCTATTGCACTCGAGCACAAGCTCGTCACACCCGATACCTGGTTCGATACTTTCAACGGCGCTATGAAAATAAGCAAAAGGCGCACCATCCATGACGACGAAAAGTTTGAAAGCATGACGGCGACCGATATCATCGTTCACTCATCCAATGTCGGTATCTCGCTCATCTCCTGGAAACTCACCGGCCAGGAGTTCCGTGAAGGCCTGCTCAAGTTTGGACTCTCTCAGCGTTCCGGTATCGATCTTTCTCGCGATCTTCCGGGCAAAATAAAATCCGTAAGATTGCTCAACAACAAAACGCATCGCGCCAATCAAGCGTATGGCTATGGTATGCATGCCACGTTTGCCCAGATGCTCAAAGCCTACTCAGCCTTCAACAATGACGGCAAAGCCATGACGCCCAGAATCATTGACTATTTTCAGGATAAAAACGGCAAAATATACAGACTCCCTCCACCACAGCCTGACAGACAGGCTATCAGCAAAAAAACAGCCCATCAAATACACGATGTTCTGGTCCAGGTAGTCAAAAGGGGTACAGGTATCGCCGGCCAATACAGGGGATTGGAAACCGGAGGCAAAACAGGCACGGCACATATTGCAACAGCTGCAGGGTATACCAGGCTCTACCATAGCAGTTTTTATGGATTTGCCAACGACAATAGCGGCCATAAATATACGATCGGTGTTCTGGTAATCAAACCCAAAAAACCCTACAAGTACTTTGCTTCGCAATCAGCTGTTCCAACCTTCAAAAAGATCACCCAGGCCCTGGTCGACCTCAGCTATCTCAAGCCTGAATTGACAGCTGAAGAGTTAGCCCAAGACCGGCAAAAAGAGGCAGAAAGGGAGCGCAAAGAGGCAGAGAGAGAAGCGTGTGCCAGAGCAAATGAAAAAAGAAGAGCAGTCCAGAGAACAAGAAGGTCATTTGAGGACAAAAGAAGCACAACGAAGCCATATATACAGAGAACATTCAAGACTAAACCGATCAAACCAGCCAAGCCAGCCAAGCCAGCCAAATCGATCAAACAGTCACACGAGTTTTTCAACGATCTGGATATTTTCTGATACTATATCCATATATTATCGATCAGACGGGTCTTGCCGACCCATGCGGCCACCAGGATGATGGTGTCGCCGATCTCCACTATTTCCCGTGGGCGAAAATTTCTATCGACTATCGCGATATATTCGATACGATCTACCGCATCAAGCACTTGCTCCATTTCAGGGATGATGCGATCCACACTCCGCTCTCCCGACATCACCTTCCTGCTGGCGCGCTTCAGTGATCGGGAGAGCGCAAGAGCACGCTGCTTCTCCTCATCCGAGAGATAAGCGTTGCGACTGCTGAGAGCCAGCCCATGCGCATCCCGGACAATATCACAGGGGACAATCTCACAAGAGAGAAAATAACTGCGCGCCATTTGTGTGATCAGGGCCAGCTGTTGTGCATCTTTTTTCCCAAAATAGGCTCTTGTCGCAGCAGAGAGGTTCAAAAGCTTCATCACCACCTGCAGCATCCCGTCAAAATGCCCCGGCCGTTTCTCTCCTTCGAGGATATACCCCCGTCGCGCCGGTGCGCCGATACAGAGCTCATCCTCTTCGTAGATCTGATCTGCTGTGGGCATAAAGATCAGATCCACACCTGCCAGTTTGCAGATCCTGCTATCTGCCTCTTCGCGCCGGGGATAACTCTCCAGATCCTCTCCCTCGAGAAACTGTGTAGGATTGACGAAGATCGAGACGATCACATAGTCATTCTCCTCCCGTGCCCTTCGGATCAAAGCAAGATGCCCCGCATGCAGTGCTCCCATCGTCGGCACAAACCCGATACTCCCTTTCACATTTTTTTTGGCATCCTGCAATGTCTCTACCCTTCGCACAATCTCCATCTCTAACCTCTTATTTTAATACATTTTGATAAAATCATAGCGAAATAATGAATAATATCAGTTTTTAAAAGGAACTTTTTAAGCGATGGATACCTACGAATACAGTGAACTCTTAAAATCCCTTACCACCAAGATGGAAAATATCCGAAATATCGTCAAACCTGACGAGATCCGGTCAAGACTTGATGAGATAGAGGCAGCTCAGCAAGATTCGGGGTTTTGGCTCGATGCAGCCAAGGCGGGGAAAATATCCCAGGAGAAGACTCGCCTGGAGAGAGTCCTGGAGAAGTATGACAATGCCCAGGCTGCCGTCGATGATGCCAACGAGTATTTTGAACTCTCCAAAGCGGAGGGGGATGAAGAGACACTCGAAATGCTCTATGAAGAGTCAGAAAACCTCAAGGAAAAAACCGAAGAGCTTGAAGTACAAATGATGCTCTCGGGAGACCACGACGGCAACAATGCGATCATCTCCATCCACCCCGGTGCCGGCGGGACAGAGAGTCAGGACTGGGCAAGCATGCTCTATCGGATGTATCTGCGCTGGGCAGAACGGCACGACTTCAAGGTAGAGGGACTGGACTACCAAGCAGGGGATGAGGCAGGGATAAAAGATGTCTCTTTCATCATCAAAGGGGAAAATGCCTA
>JANTGA010000135.1 GCA_024763175.1 Sulfurovum sp. | reverse complement strand
CTGACGATGCTGGGACTCGAAACTCTGGCACTGCGTGTGGAGCGGGTCAATGCCGGTGTCGAGACCTTCGCAAAGGAGCTTGCCGATGCGATCCCGCACGGCTATAGCGTGCGCCACCCCTCCCTGCAAATCCACGAGCACCATGCGCGCTATGAAGCAGACTATTCTAGCGGCTGCGGCTCGATCGTCACACTCGACTGCGGCAGCAAAGAGGCGGCTTTTGCGCTGCTGGACAGACTCACACTCGTGACGCAGACAGCTAACATCGGCGACAACCGTACTCTGGCACTCCATATGTGCAGTACGATCTATCGGGATTTCGATCTTTCGACTAGGGAGTTTCTGGGAGTGACAGAGGGGCTGATCCGCATCTCGATCGGATTGGAGGAGCCTCGGGTATTGGTCGATGACTTTTTGCAGGCAGCCAGGGGATAGCTATTTGGCTGTATTCACCTCAAGAGTATAGATCTCTTCGAGCCTGTTGAGCAGCGGTAGATAGAGCATCTCGATTTCGGCAGTATCGATAGAAGCTTGATTAGGGAAGTAGAAGTGTGTATTTCTATTGCGGCGTGTGCGTATGATGATATAGAACATTTTTGAGATCAGTTGTGAAGAGATCCTGTCGAGCGCTATCTTGGCAAAGAGTTTCTCCTCGGCACTCTTGAGCGCAGTACTGACGGTACCGGTGTTGATCTCTGCGATATATTCGATCTTCTGATCTTTGAGCATCTTCTCGAGTACGGGATTGGTCTCAGCTGTGACCCTCTGTCCATATTGTCCGTGGGCTCTTTTTCTGAAAAAGGGAATTTCGTGTTTGAGAAGGCAAGCCTTGAGAAGAATTTCTGTTGAGAGTGAAATATTGCGCCAGAAATCAACTGCCCCGTGAGCATCAAGTCTGTTGTTCTCAGCAATCTCAAAAAGGCCGTGTTGATATGTTATCAGATTTTGAAAAGTAGCCAAATGTATCGCATAGAGATGATTCTCTTCATCGAGATTGCTGATATCGATACTCTTGTTGGCGGCGGTACTCTTTTTGCTGCCTTTTTTTTTGGCCATCAAGCTATGGTAATCTTTTGTGTGATGTGGTGTGAAGCGCCTGATTCCAGAGTGATGATGTCCTGACCGGCATTGCAAGTCTCGATGCAGACAAAGCGGCGATAATCATCTCCAGGAAGGTCGTGCAGTCCACTCTCCTTGCCGGGATTCCAGATCGTTGTAGCGCGGCTGCCCCCTTTGTCGATGTATATTTTTCGTTTTGCGCCCTTATCAAAGAGTGCACACGCCTGATCAGTCGGCTCATAGATGCGATTGAGAATGCGATCGATCAGGAGCAGATCGCTCTCCTGCTTTTTTTTATGATCATCTGCCAGATCGACAAAAGGTGTCTCTTCGACGCCTTGGATGAGTACATTGCCGATATCTGAGGTTGCAAAGTAGTTGTGCAATGCTTGGGTGAAGTGAAATGGTTCTGCATTACTGTTGTAGGTTCGCAGATCGATCAAAAGCTGCTTTCCGATCGTAAAAGTCAGTGTCAGATCAAACATGTGCTCAAAAAGCTCAAGCGTCTCTTCATCCTCATGTAAGCCCAGAACAACGCGGGTTTCACCATTTGCCAACTGCTCCGTCTCCCTGACTTCCCACTCTTTGTTGCGTGCAAATCCATGCTGGGGCTTGTCACTGTCAGTGGGATGCGGCCCAAACCAGGGCCAGCAGATCGGGATACCGGCATGCAGCGTTTTCTCCGGATGCATTTCGCACGTCTCGCCCCCGAAGATCACTGCCGACTCTCCTCGAGGCTGAAAGTGTGTCAGATTTCCGCCCCGCAAATAGATCACAGCCTCGGCAGCATCATTGCTGATGAGCATTTCGGTCAATCCATAGCGGTTCGTCTGAAACCTGATAACGTGGTCAATTTCAAAATGTTGGAGATTTTTCACTGATGCCCCTTTTGGTTTTACTTGATTAATGTACCCTCTATTATATCTTCAAACACTTCTATTTGTATGAATATACTATCCCAAAAATGTTGCATGTTGAATTTCACAGAGCATCTCCATTTAAAATATCATTTCATTGATTTGATAGTATCCAGTGTTTCCTAGTTATGCACATACGCTTCAACATCACCCATCTCGGTAGCCTTAATAAACGCTACATCATCACCAAGCGCATCAAAATGCGCCATCCCGCAATCAATCTTAGCTTGCTCTGCCGGACGCAGTGCATCGCTGAAGAGTGAGCTCTTTGTCTCTACGACAAAATAAAGTCTCTCCACATCCTCTTTTTTATCACAACTGCCCAGTCGGGATTGTAGCTACCCAGCGGTGTATCAATCTTGAAGAAGCCTGGCAGTTTGGCATAGACTTTAACGGCACTGTTATTTTCAAATGAGATAGCTAAGAGTCACAACCCTTCTATTGCTTGCATCTTTGATATTGAGATTTCCGGCAACTTTTTTCAATAGCGTAATGATCTGCGGTGAAACTGCTTCATAACCATCAGGCAAAGTCACAGAATTAGCCTTCAGGTCCATTTTTAGACTATCTTGTACCTTCCCCTTATCATCTATGTATTTTTGCTCATACAAGTGCTTCCAGAGTCCTTCTGATCTGTCCAATCCAAGATAGGCTTCCTCTCCATTCTCGCCGGGCGTTACAATATTTGCAAAAGTGTGCTCCTCAATGAGCCCAAACTTGATGCCAGTATCGTCTTCTATCTCTTTTTGGAGCTGCTTGGCGAACGCTTCATAAGATTCATTTGCCATCACGGTAAGCGTATTGGTATCAAAGCCAAATACACGTTCCCCTTCCTGATTCACACAGAGTCTTAACCCGCGACCGATCTCTTGCCGTTTTTTGATGACGGAGTTACTTTCGTTGAGTGTACAGATCTGAAAGATGTTAGGGTTGTCCCACCCCTCTCTTAGTGCTGAGTGAGAAAAGATGAATTTCAGTTTATTGTCAAGCCCAAGCAGCTTCTCTTTCTCTTTCATGATGAGGCTGTAGGCATCTTCATCGTCTTGCGTCTTACCGCTGGTGTCTTTTACTTTTCCTTTCCTGTCGATAGAGAAGTATCTGTCCAGTTTCACCACGTTATACCACTCAATTTATAAGAGTAAAAGTAATAGCTTGATAACATCATAAAATCTTTAGACCAATAAAGGATTTATAAATGTCACAAGTCTATCACTCCAATGCTAGAACAAACCAGCATGTAAGAGAGATTATAC
>JANTGA010000134.1 GCA_024763175.1 Sulfurovum sp. | reverse complement strand
ACATCGTCACTTTGCTGAGCAATTTCTGATTTTTCTTGAAAATCAGGTGTACCTCATGGAGTATCTGCCTGAGAATATCAATCGTATCAATGGCAAACGGTCCTTTGTTGAGCATGACGCACTCGGCACGGCCCGAGAGTGCTGCATCTGATATTTCCGCTCGGCTTGGCAGATTCTTTTTCATTTGGCTCTCCAGTACCTGGGTAGCCCAGATGACCGGCAAGTGCGCCGCGTTACAGATATCCAGCAGTTCCTCCTGCAGGGATGCCATGTGGATAAACCCTACTTCGATGGCTAAATCACCCCGTGCGATCATCACGCCGCTGTTTGCGCAGCCCAGTAGCGCTTCAAGAATTTCCGGCATATTGGTGACGGCATTTTTTGTTTCGATCTTTGCAATAATGCCGGCATCATCCCTGTGATATTCATGAAGAAGCTTTTGGAGCTCTCGGACGTCCTCTCCTCTCTGGCAAAATGAGACACTGAAGCTGTCGGCAAAATCGATCACGGAAAGTATATTCTGGCGATCTGTTTTCGTCAATGCAGCTATTTTGAGCTCTGAATCGGGAAAATTGATCCCCTTCTCCTCTTTGAGTAGTGTGCCGTTGACCTTGGCATGCGTGATCTGGCAAATGATCGCTTTTCCTCTCTTTGCCAAAACCTCCATCCCTATCTTGCCGTCATCAATAAATACTCTATCCCCAACAGCTACAAAAGAGGCCATTCCCTTGAGACTGCAACCGATCATCGCTGACCGCACAACCACTCCTTCAGAGTTCTTGACGACTGAATGGCCCAGCAGATTCTCCTCTGTGATGACCAAGGTGTCGTTGACAAAAAGACGGATCTGGTCAATCTGTTTTTCGATATTTAAAGCGGCGCTTGTTTTGCCCTTTTGTCGGAGTGTGGAATCCTTGTCTACATATACTTTTTTATCGATAGTGCCCCTGGCGTACTCTTTGGTTATCTCCGTGAGGAAAATGTGCGCTTTTTTTCCATTGCTGTCGCGAACTTTGATCGCCTTATTCTTTGTCAGATTGTCATAAAATTTTTTCTCTACACTGATGCTTGCGGGGATTTTTTCCTGCGTGATTCTATTCGTATTCTGTGGTGAAGTCGCTGCAGTTTCCGGATAAATCATGACCTCTTTTTCTCTTTTATTGCTTCCTATGATCACGGGCAGATCAAGCCGCCTTATTTTTCCCGTTCTAATCTTTGGACCGGCAAGATCAACAAAAATTTTCAGCTGCTTCTCATCGCTGCGGCCCTGGTTGATCTCTGCGATCACAGCAGCCATCGCCTGCCAAACCTCTGCGGAGTCATGCGCAGTGTTGATACGAAATATTCTGACACCTGCTTTGGCGAGTCTGCGAATCAATGAGCCATTATCTTCGGCTGCATACGAGGGAAGTGTCACCATCACAGAAGTCCTCTGCTTGCTTAGTCGTGTACTTGCCTTGCCGCCAAAGAGTGCCATACTATTGTGCGAGGCAAGCTCAATCGCTTCAGAGATACTGACATGGCGAAATCCTGCCATCTCTTCTGCAGAGAGCATCTCTCCGCCCAGCGAGCTGACCATTTGGTCATAAAGGGTATCGAGACTTGCCGCCACATGGTCATACGAACGCCCCAGCGAAGAGAGGGACATCAAAAAAAGCTTCTCTTGGAGTTTTGTGCGATTTTGGCTGCGCAGTATCCGGTAGTGTTCCAGGTTGAGCAAGCTTTGGTAGCGCGGATGAGAAGGGTCTACTGTTTCCCGCGCCTTGAGAATATCTCTGCGCAGCTCCTGAACCTCTTCCAGGGCTGATTTCATTATTTTTTTATCCAACATACTTCTCTTCCTTTCATCTCTCTTTGCAATCTTTGATAGGGCCAGATTGGTGCCTCAAGTGCTTGCCTTGTCATTTTTTATTGCGTATCATATCACTTATTTATTATAGAGCAGAGTGGGAAAAGCAAGCACTGGAGCGTCTTTTGGAAAATCAAAATCCCAAAAAGAGATATTTGACAATCATAGTTATGGTTTAATAGCCCACTCGATCATCTTCCATTCACCCTCTAATGTCTCAACCACAGCAGTGCATGATTCCACCCAGTCACCGCAATTGTAATAATCCGTTTCTTTGATCTTTTTGATCTCCGCTTTATGAATATGGCCGCAGATCACGCCGTCATAGCCTTTGTGGTTTGCGTATTTAGCCAGCACTCCCTCAAAGTCATTGATGAAACTGACAGATTTTTTGACATTGTCTTTGACATATTTTGAAAGAGACCAGTGCTTTCGTACGCCAAGCATTTTTCGAAAAATCTGCAAAATATTGTTTAGATGCAGCAGCGTATCATAGCCGTAATCCCCAATAACCGCAATCCATTTTTTCGTCATAGTGATAGAATCAAAAAAATCACCATGAGCGACATAGTAGCGCTTTCCTTCCTCGCTGACATAGTCGAATTCATTGCCAACAAAGAGACGATCTCCGAGTATCAGGGGAAGAAAGGGTCGCAGAAACTCGTCATGGTTGCCTGTCACGAAATAGACAGTTGTCCCTTTACGTGCTTTGCGAAGAATTTTCTGTATCACATCAGAATGTGACTGTGGCCATCTAAGTTTTCGCTTGATCGCCCAGCCATCGATGATGTCACCGACAAGATAGAGATTATCCGATTCATTATCCCGCAAAAATTCCAAGAGGAGCTCTGCTTTGGAAAACTTCGTGCCCAGATGAATATCAGAGATAAAAATAGATCGATAATGTGCCATCAGACCCCGATATAGCGTTTTCTTTTGTGGGGCTTGAGTCTCTGCATATCCACAACGATAAATCCATCAATACAGTCATTAAAGTCTTTGTCGTAGCCAAAATCCATAAACTGCACACCTCCCTCCTCACATACCTCTGCATACTGCTTGTAGAGTGTGGGGATCGTGTAGCCAGAGACGCCAAGCTCACACTTGAGCACTTTTTGATCTTCACGATAGTCAACACCGGAAAAAAGTGTCTTGTAGCGTCTCAACTGCTCCTCGGTGAGGCGATAGGGATCTTTGTGCCGCACGGCAGGGTGATCAGATCCAAAGTAGTGCTGGTAAAAAAAGATCATCAAACCCTTCGCATCTTCGGAAAAAGAGTTGCTCAGGCTGACGGGACCAAAGAGATAGCGCACCTGCGGATGGCTGCGGATATAAGCCCCCACTCCCTGCCATAGGTAGTCCAGAGCCCGACTGTTCCAATATTT
>JANTGA010000133.1 GCA_024763175.1 Sulfurovum sp. | reverse complement strand
GTGACGGCCAGACGATCCTTGTAGCAGTAACTACGGCGGGTGAAGGTATGATCAACCAGCATTTCGGTTCGGTCAAAGAGTTCCTTATCTATGAAGCAGGAGACAGAGGTATCAGGTTTATCCAGCACAGGAAAGTAGAGTATGAGTACTGCGCGGGACCTGACGGCTGTAACCCTATTGACGGGATCATCGAGAAGCTCAAAGACTGTAAACTGATCCTGACCGCCAAGATAGGTGACTGCCCGCAAAACGACCTTGCGGCCGCAGGACTGATCGCCGACCAAAGCTACGCTTTTGAGCCGATTGAAGCGTCAGTGCTCAAAGCGACACGCAAATACTTCAACCTCCCGGAAGAGTTGGAAGCAAATTGATCGCTCACTTGATACAGTTTTAATGTGATTGTCGGGGCAGAGATACTCCGACCTACGAAAATGTTGATGGATATTGACAAAACAGAAGGAGTCTATCATGGCATGGATCAACGACACCACACTGCGTGACGGTGAACAGGCACCCTATGTTGCCTTCAATACAAGTGAAAAACTTGAGATCGCGCGTGGACTTGTAGCCTGTGGTGCGGATGAGTTGGAGATCGGTATCCCTGCTATGGGAAAAAAGGAGCAGGAAGATATCAAAGCACTGCTGGCATTGGATCTCGATGTAAAGATGATGACCTGGAATCGTGCGACCATGCACGACCTTGAGGCTTCCATCGCGTGCGGAGCAAGAGCTGTTGATCTCTCCATACCGGTTTCAGACATACTGATAGATGTGAAATTCGGCGGCGACAGAGAGAGAATGTTTAGACAGCTTGAGGAGGTTGTCATTGTTGCGAGGAGCGAAGGAATATATGTCTGCATCGGAGCAGAAGATTCGTCGCGTGCTTCCCTGGATTTCATTGAGGAGGTTATGCGTTTTGGCGGAGCGCTCGGTGCGGACAGATTCCGCTACTGTGATACCGTCGGCATTATGACACCTTCGCGCACTTTTGATACGATCAGTTATCTGAGCGCTTTGGATATACTGCCTATAGAGATGCATACACACAATGATTATGGGCTTGCCAATGCCAATGCCCTGAGTGGCCTGGATGCCGGAGCGATCTCGGTCAACACAACAGTTATCGGACTGGGAGAGAGAGCGGGCAATGCCTCTTTCGAACAGATCACTATGGCTCTCAGGCACCTTTATCAAGAGGAGCGCAGCCTTGATGCAGTGGCAATACGCTCACTCATAAATACGGTATCCAAAGCTGCCAAACTGGACCTGGCCCCCAATGCGCCAATCGTAGGAGAAAGGCTCTTTGCCCATGAAAGCGGTATCCATGCTGACGGTATGATGAAGCACGGAAGTGCCTATGAACCCTTCGATGCCAAAGAGGTAGGTGCAAACAGGGCATTTCCTATCGGTAAACACTCCGGAACCTCTACAATCAAGTATCATCTTGACTCTTTGGGGATTGACGCGGAGAGGAGCGTGCTGAAGAATCTGCTTCCGGCTATCAGAGAGATTGTCACGACACGCAAAAGAGTCTTGGAAGACGATGAGCTGCTTCATCTCTACAGGGAAAAAATATGTTTATAGGGTGGCTGAAGTTCACCGATGTCAATGATCTGGTAACGATCGCCAATGATGTAGGCTGGCTGGCAGACGGTTACCATATCAAACTGATGATTATGCACTCCCCTCACCTCTGCTATGGTGCCTATGATGAAGGGAAGCTCATTGGTGCGATTATGGCAATCGAATGTGAACAGAGTGTACAGATAAAGTACTTCATGGTCTCACCTTCGTATCAAAAGCTGGGTTTGGGCAGGCGACTCTTCGAAACACTTTTTGGCGTGCTCAGAAACGATTTTCACAAAATCTACCTGCATGCAGCCCCCAATATGGAACCATTTTTCAAATCCTATGGCTTTGCGTCTCAGATGCAGATCGGACGCTACATCAATGTAGGAAAAGTCCCTCCGTTTAATTTCACCAATGCCCATGCCAAAGAGCTTGACAGTGGAGATTTCGATACGATCATCAAACACATAGACCGGGAGACTTTTGGTGAAAACAGACTGGCATTTCTCACTGACGAAATGGAACGGCACAGCTCCCTGAAGTTTGCACTGCCAAATGGTTTTCAGCACTCAAGCGTGGTCAACGCCAGACAGGTTTATCTGGGTCCTTGGCAGGTCAGAGAGGGACATGAAGAGGAAGCAGAGAAGATGATGAAGGGAGTGCTCTACTTCAGGGGGCTTAAAAAGGTGGTTGCAGATGTCCCCCTGGGGAACAAACCTGCAGTTGATTTGTATAAGCGTTACCATTTTCAAAACAAACAGCGTTTTATCCATATGAGCTATGGTGGCAGTAACGTTCGTTTTGAAAATATCTACGCATTTTCATTATAGGGAGATACAAAAATGTTGTTAAATCAGTTAGATGCAGGTGAAGATGCAGTGATCGATGCGATTCATGTAGGGGGTGCGCTCAAGGCGAGACTCTCCTCTCTCGGCATCACAAAAAATGAGGCTGTCTCTGTAGAGCGTTACAGCCTGTTCGGAAGTACTGTTCAGGTGAGGACAGCAAGTTCATTCATCGCACTGCGCAGGGATGAGGCGACTTGTATCGAAGTACACAAGTTAAGATAATCAATTTAAAAAAAGGGAACACTATGTCAGAAGAAGCAAAAGTATTGAAAAAAGAGTTCGCAAAGCGTAAGCGAAAGGCGGTGGAGATCGCTTCAGAGATCCATGATATTGTCGAGGATACACTCTGGTCGGATTATACAAAGATGCCAGAGCTGAGTGAAAGACTTGTCGCAGCAGTTGAAGAGGCGAACAGGTTCAAAGCTGAAAAGGGACTATAGCCTCCAACCCTCAAAGGAGTCTATGGTGCATCAGCCAAATTGTAACAATCAAAGGAGATGATTGATGTCTATTTTTAGGAGCAAATCGTTGCTCACTACTCCAAAGGAGTTTATATGAGCAGCAAAGAAGAGATTCTTCAGATGGAAATCTGTGAGTGCGGAGAAAAGAGTGTTGAAGAAGCGATCGATATCTTCCAGAACACTTCACTGCCATTTAAAAAAGCCAAAAAACTGGTCACGGAGTGCAACAAGACCTGCTGTCGTGCTGCCCTGCTCAAACTTCATGATATGCATCAGTTCGGCAAATATGACTATGAAGAGATAGAGATGCTTGTCGAAAAGCGGCTGGAACGTATGAAACGATTGACAGAAGGAGATTAGGATGGATCAGAAA
>JANTGA010000132.1 GCA_024763175.1 Sulfurovum sp. | reverse complement strand
CTCGATCTCGTCTCAGATGCGACAGGCGACCTCAAATACAGACGCTGGGCTCTGGAGCTCGCCCACATTGCCTATGAGAGATTTACCTACACGACACCGGCAAACAGCCAGAGAATGTACTGGAAGATGAGCATCGATCTGAGCTATCCGCTGGTTCACTCGATGGGGCAGCACGATGCGCTCGATGGCTATGTGACATACCAGGAACTCCATCACAAAGCCTGCCGAAGCAGTCGTCTGCCCAAGGCCCTCTATCTGGAGGATGCTATCGCCGGCTTACTGCAAATGTCCCACGCTGTCAATCAGGAGAGCGATGATCCTCTGGGTATCGGGGGCATGCTGAGTGATGCTGCGCTCTTGGCACAGCTGATCGTTGAAAACAAAGAGACCCAGTCATCCATCCTGCTCTCAAGCCTGCTCCGCAAGGCATATAAGGGCATAACGCGTCTGCTGCATACTGATACGATGCGATATCCCGCAGCGTATCGTCTGGCTTTTCGTGAACTGGGACTGAGTATCGGCCTGCATGGGGTGAGTCAAATGCAGAGACTGGTGAGCCGGCACGCAGGAAGTTTCGAGGAACCCATCGAACTACAGAAGCGTCTCAAGAGCCTGCAAGCCTATCTGCCGCTGTGCAGATATATCGAAAACTTCTGGCTCAATCCCAACAGTCAAAAAAGCCCTACCTGGAGCGAGCACTTGGATATCAACACAGTCATGCTCGCGACCAGCCTGGAGCCGGATGGGTATTTGCGTTTATCCCTGTAATGTTTTGACAGACTCCTCGGGCAACGGATTTAAAACTTTATTGGTGTAAAATAGCCAATAGGAGGGTTGGGAATGTGCATATTTAGGGGTTGCCTCAAAAGGATATTCCGACACAAAGATCATAAAGAGATGATGCTCGCAGGGCTTTACCTCTCATCCATTGCTATATTTTTACTCTTGGGTATCGTCGCAGGGTTGATGGGATACGAAACGATCTGCTGGATAAAGCTGGGCATATCCCTCTTCAGCAGCGTGCTTCTCTATGCTTACCTGAAGTCCGGAAGGATTCAAGTTTATGTTATTTTATTGATTTTAGTCGTAGAGATCGATAGTGCCTATGTGATGCTCAGTCAAGATTTCGGTGATTTTGTGATGATCTATCCGTTCTTTATTATCTTTGGTTTCTTCTTCTTTTTTGGACTCAGAGTTGCTGTCTGGATGACGGTGATTCATCTTCTCTATTGGCTGGGGATCAGCGTCTATGGGCACATATCCTTTCCTGAAGATCCAACCTTCCAAGTGATCTCATTGACCAATATCATCGTGAGCTCGATCATCGCAACAGTCTTTGCCTATTTTTACCATATCTCTACTGAGTTGACCTACGAAGAGTTGGAGCAGGCCAACAGACAAAAGGGAATCCTGCTCAAAGAGATTCACCATCGGATCAAAAACAATCTCAATAAAATATCATCGATGATCGGCCTGCAGATATTGAGTCTGAAAGATGAAAACGAAGCAGGAACGGTCGAAGTTTTAAGAAAAAGCAAACTACGCATCGAAGCGATGGCCATGGTACACGACACACTCTATAAAAACGAGAACCTCGAAAAGGTCAGGTTTGAAAAATACATCAAAAATTTAAGTCAACTTGTCAACCAGACATATGGCAAGAATCTGCCCGTAGAAGTCCGTTCTGATGATATTTTTCTTCCGCTGGAAGTGATGATGAAAATCGGCTTGATTGTCAATGAGCTCCTGACCAATTCGATCAAGTACAGCTCCCCGGATGGTGAGGAAGAGCCCAGGATTTTGATCATTTTGACCAAAGAAAAAAACAACTGCATCCTGACCTATCATCAAAAAAGCAATCAAACTGTTGAAATCGGTTCTTTAGAAAAAGGCAATACTCTGGGAATGAAGCTGATCAGGCTTACGGTCCAGGAGATGGATGGAGAGATGGATGTTTCCAATGATCGGGGATTGAAGTTTGTGATCTGTTTTTCATGTTGATAGCTCTCCAAATGCAACGTCAATAAAATTATTTTTCACTATACTTTACTGAGATGAATTATAAGAAGGAGGTTGGATGTATTATCGTAAATTTTTAGCCATTGTTGCATTGATCATGAGTGTATTGGTCGTGCCAGAGATAAGTAGAGCATCGATCAAAATGGATGGTTACTTCATAGCCAAAAAAAGCTGTGAAGCGGTCCACTCCATCAGAAAGGGAACAGATCCATTTACACTCACAAAAGGTATGGCATATAAGGTAATGGCTAAAAATAAGCCGGATGCAACTCACTATCTGATCAATATTGAGAGTTTGGAGGTAAATCCAAATAAATGGGTATCAATTGATTGCGGTATGTTATTGACAGATTGCAAAACAAGTCAAGTTGAAAAACCGGTAAAGGAAAAAAGTTACCTGTTGGCTATCAGCTGGCAACCGGCATTTTGTCAATCTCATCAAGGCAAAATAGAGTGTGAAACACAAACAGAAGATCGCTATGATGCCACACATCTTGCGCTGCATGGACTTTGGCCTCAGCCTAGAAACAATGCATACTGCAATGTCAGTGATAAAGCAAAAAGTCTTGACCGTAAAAAATTCTGGGATCAACTGGAACCTTTGCATCTTTCTGATGCTCTTTATACGAAACTACTTGTTGTGATGCCGGGAGTAGGGTCGTATCTGCAACGACATGAGTGGACGAAGCACGGAACATGCTACAGCGACTCTCCGGAGGTCTATTTCAGGGATTCAATGAAGATCGTCAACCAGATCAATGATACAAATATCAGCACTCTATTTGCTGGGAATGTTGAAAATACAATCACTGCGCAACAGATTCGCCAAGCATTTGATAAAGCATTTGGTGAAGGCTCTGGAGAAAAGGTAAATGTCAAGTGTGGTCATAAGGGGCTCATTACTGAATTGTGGGTGAACCTGCAAGGTGATATCAACAAAGATGATAATCTCAGTCGACTGTTGCAAAATGCTCCTGCTGTCAATAATATAGCTTGTAAGAGTGGAGTGGTGGACGCAGTTGGATTTTAGTTGATCTTATGTCAGCCAATTCCTATATTTGATTGACTGACAGGTTGATAGAGAAGAAGATATTTCTTCTCACCTATGCCTCAAAGACTTTCCATTTGTTCTTTTGATATCTCGAGGCAACGATCTGCGGTGTTTGCGGATACTGGATATGAGGCAGAATTTTTCGGATCTCTTTGTACCAATCCCTATAGGTCGCATCACTGGTCAATTTATCCAGTGCTTGAAGGGCAGCATAGGTGAACGCA
>JANTGA010000131.1 GCA_024763175.1 Sulfurovum sp. | reverse complement strand
GATGATTACAACTACAATTATCTTTTAAAGATAAGTAACTGTTATCAAAATTATAATATGATAATATTAACAAACGATTAACTGGATAATAGTTATTAATTAAAAGTTTTTTAAAAGAAAGAGGCGATCCCCAAAAGGGATCTTGAAGTGTGATTAATTAAAATCAGGTTTGGGGGTTTTGAGTGTACTTTGTGGCAGTTGAGGATAGGCTATAGCAGGCTTTCTTCCCTCCAGCGCACCAAAGAACGTGACAATTTTAGCGGCTTCCTCATCTGAGATCTTAATGCCAAGCTGTATGCTTCCCATCTCTTTGACAGCATCCGCCAAGCTCCAAATCGCACCATTGTGGAAATAGGGAGCCGTCTCCGTGATATTTCGAAGTGTGGGTGTTTTGACCAAGCCATTTGCATCACCTTTGAAGTCACCCACATTGGCAAACTTATATTTCGCGGCAACTTCAAACGGCTGCATCGTACCACCAAGGGCGATACCTGTATGGCAACTCACGCAGCCTTTGTCTATAAAGGTGGCCAGCCCCTCTTTTTCTGCCTCTGTCAATGCATCTTTTTTCCCATTAAGGAAATCATCAAATCTCGATGGTGTCACCAGTGTTCTCTCAAAAATACCGATCGTTGATGTGATCGTTTCAAAGTTTACCTTAACATCTTTGCCATAGGCTTTTTGAAACGCTTCTACATAAGCAGGAATAGAGTTAATGCGCTCTTCTACGAGTGACTTGGGCGAAGCCATCTCTGGAGCTGCCTGCATAGGACCCTGTGCCTGGTCTTCAAGGTGAGGGCTTCTGCCATCCCAGAACTGTGCGGCAAAGAATACGGCATTATAGACAGTGGGCGAGTTCAAATGATGCGGGTTTGCCGTCCACTGATGCCCAACAGCAGCGGGAACACCGTCAACACCGCCAAGTCCAAGGTTATGGCAGGTATTACAGGAGATGATAGAACTTTTTGAGAGTCTTGGCTCAAAAAAGAGTTTTTTGCCAAGTTCAACCTTTTCAGGCGTTATTGTGCCGTTGGGGTCAGTCAGCTTCAAAAGCTCCGTCTTGCTCTCAGGAATAGCAACAAGGCCGGCATTTTTTGCTTTCTCAGCCACAGAAGCAACCCCTCCCAGTAAAAACGACGATGCTACAGCTGAAGCAACAAGCAATTTAGAAATTTTCATTATATCTTCCTTTTATAAGCAATATATGAAACTATACAATATAGAGCCTTAAAAAAGAATTATTATCGTTTATGCGCTGTTATGAAAAGCAATTTTGAAATTTATAATGATCATAAAATATCATTTGATTCGCCACTATGGACTGCAAGCCCATAGGTGCTTTAGCCTTTCTCTTTCTTTTTATTGCAGCACCCCTGTGAAAACTTCAAGTAAAGAATGGGCAATATGATCAGCGTAAGCAGTGTCGAACTGATAAGTCCGTTGATCACAACAATAGCCAGGGGTCTTTGTATCTCGGAGCCGGGCCCCGAAGCAAAGAGGAGAGGGAGAAGGCCAAATGCAGCGATCGTTGCAGTCATCAGTACGGGTCGAAGCCGCTTAATCGAACCTTCTATCACGGCATCTTTTAGTTTTCTGCCATTTTTGATGAGGTAGTTGAAGTAGTTTACGAGTACAACACCGTTGAGTACTGCGATACCAAGCAGGGCTATGAAGCCTACGGATGCCGGTACTGACATGTACTCTCCGCTCAAATAGAGTCCTACAAAGCCGCCGATCAGGGCAAGCGGTACATTGACAAGTACAATGGTTGCCTGCATGAAAGAACCAAAAGAGACAAAGAGAAGTATAAAGACCAAAAAGAGTGCCAGCGGTACGATGATCGCCAATCGTGCTGCTGCTCTTTGCTGGTTTTCAAACTCTCCCCCATAAGTGAGGTAATATCCTGCAGGCAACTTCACCTCATTGTCGATCTTTGCTTTGGCTTCTTCCACAAAACTGACGAGATCCCGACCCTCTACATTGGTCTGCACAATGGTTTTGCGATATCCTTGTTCATGTTCTATCTGTACAGGTCCGGCACGGGAGATGAATTTGACGAGACGACCAAGCGGCACGGCATTGCCATTTTCCAATGGATAGTAGAGTTTCTGGATCTTATCGAGAGAGTTTTGCAGATTCTTGTCTCCTTTGACCATCATATCGATACGACGCATGCCTTCCTGGATGATGCCTGCTTGCATACCTGTCACCATGACCTTTAGGAAGCGATTGAGCTCTTGCTGGCCGATATCATAATATGCCATCGCTTTCTTGTCAAACTCAAGCTCGAAATACTCCACACCCTCATTGGCTTTTTTGTAGACATCACTGCTTCCGCTAATACTTTCAAGAATACTTTTTATCTGAACAGCGATCTCTTCAAGTTGATCATTATCGCTTCCAAATATGTCGATAGCCAGATCTCCTCTCACACCGGTCAGCATCTCAGAGACTCTCATCTCGATGGGTTGAGTAAAGCCATACTCTATACCCACAAATTCATCAAGTACTTTCCTGATCTCATCGATAACAAACGCTTTGGATGGTTCCCTCCACTCCTCTTTCTCTTTCAGGACCAAAAAGGTATCGGTATCGTTGAGGCTCATGGGGTCAAGTCCCAGCTCATCACTCCCTGTTCTTGCGATGATATCTTTGATCTCGGGGACAGAGGAGATCAGTTTTTTTTGTAATTTCAGGTTAAGTGCCAAACTCTCTTTGAGTGATATGGAGGGAAGCATCTCCACGCCGATAATGATACTGCCTTCATCCATCGTAGGCATGAAAGATTTCCCTGTTTTTGCAGCCAGATAGAGCGAAGCACCAAAGAGCAGCAGCACAGCCATGATCGTGAACTTGATATGATCAAGAGCAAAGAGCAGGCTTGGCCTGTACCATTTGGTAAGAAGTTTGATAAGTGCAGACTCCTTGTCGGGCCTTTTGCTCAAGATAAACGAACTCAAAACAGGAACGAGTGTTAAAGCCAGGATGAGTGAAGAGAAGAGCGCAAAGATAATACTGAGCGCCACAGGTCTGAAGAGTTTGCCTTCAAGTCCCTCCAGTGTAAGAAGCGGCATAAAGACAATGATAATGATCGCTACCCCCGTGATGATAGAGGGCGCCATCTCTATCGTAGCGGTATAGATAATCTGCAGCTTGCTTTGGCGTTTGTGTTTGGGATTGCCCAATTCAGCAGTAATATGCTCCACGACAACGACGGCAGAATCCACCAGTATCCCAATGGCGATAGCCAGTCCGCCCAGACTCATCAGATTTGCAGTCAGGCCAAAATATTGCATCGCTATAAAACTCATCA
>JANTGA010000130.1 GCA_024763175.1 Sulfurovum sp. | reverse complement strand
GCCTCAGGAGAGAGCCATCACGTCAGATGGTTTTATCTCTTTGAGATAGCAGTAGGGTCTGATCTTGATCGGCATGCTTGAGACGCGGCAGAGTTCTTTGAAGCGTTTGGGCATGGAGAGGGTCAGGAAGGGGGCGATGTAGAGTTTGTCGTCCTGATGGACGACGGCCCATTTTCCGCCGATGACGATACTTTTTTTAGACTCGATCTCTCTGCGCTGACTTGCGCTGAGAAGATAGCCGAGTTCTTTGAGGGTTCGATCTGCTGCGCGGACCCTGAGCCGGGGATCGTCGAGCTTCAGGACTCTGAGCGAATCCCGTGCAAAGAGAGGCATGATCCCTGTCTCCAGAGCAGCCCTGTCTTCGTGAAGGTAGCCAAAACTACGCCTGATCCCCTCGGTATATGCTGCGAGCAGCGGATCGCTGAAAGATTTTCTGAAGCGGTTTCTCTCATAGCGCGTATCATGGTTGCTCTCATCGACAAAGTAGGGATGGTTGTTTCTGTCGAGATAGGCAAGGAGCTCCTCTTTGCTGTAGCCAAGAAGCGGCCTGAGCAATGTATAGCTTTTCCCGTTTTCAGTTCTTCTGGGGCTACTCTCCTCCAGTCCCAGGAGCTCAGGGAGGCCCGCTCCTTTGCTCAGGCGCATCAGGAGCCACTCCAGCTGATCGTTGAGCTGATGTGCCGTCAAAAGATTATCGTAGTGATGCTCCTCGATCAAACGCTCAAAAAAATCATATCGGAATCTCCTGGCATTGGCTTCAAAGTGACTTTGCCATTTTGGAGCTTTTATCGTGTATACCTTGAGATTGTATTTCTCCGTAAGTACTAGCGCATGGGCCTCCTCCTCGTCACTCTGATCTCTGATACCGTAGTTGACCAGGGCGATATCGAACGGAATAGAGTTTTCTAGCAGGAGAAAGAAGAGAGCGGAAGAGTCGATGCCGGCCGAGAATGCCAAAAGATTCTTTTTTTCAGTGAGCAGTGAGCAGTGAGCAGTGAGCAATTTTGGAGTACTGTTGTTCACTGCTTTTCTTTTATTGTTTTGGTACTGAATATCAGCATTTTGAGTAGTTCTTTCGCATCTGGTAAAATACTTTCAAGCATTTTCTTGTCAATTATCTCTAAGAGCGCTGTCATTTTTGATGTGATAAACTTTAGGATTTTCACTGCTCACTAATCAGTGTTGCCAAAAGTTTCTCTCCTGCCAGCTCCGTGATTTTCGCTTCATATATTTTACCATATTCTATCGACAGATCATTCGTATCATTAATCAGAATCTCCCCGTCAATCTCTACAGCCCACTGCGGGGGGCGTGCAGAGAGAAGGTATTCGTGTTCGTCGCTTTCACCGTCAATGACGAGAGGGATGGTTTTGCCGATCATCTTTTGCAGCGAAGCCATCGTGGAGCGCTCGGCGATCTCTCCGAGGATGGCGGCTCTCTCGTCGATGATCTCCTGAGGGATCTGCTCCATTGTGTAGGCGGCAGTGGTCTCTTCGTTGGAGTAGTGGAACGTATTGAAGCGGTCGAAGCCAAAGTCTTCCATAAAATCGCAAAGTTTACTGAAACTCTCTTCGGTTTCACCCGGATGTCCGGCGATGACGGAGGTGCGGATGAAGGCGTCGGCTTTGCTCTTCATATGTTCGAGCAGTTCGATGGTTTTTGCTTCTCCAAAACCGCGCCGCATTGTTTTGAGTATCGCATCGTCGATATGCTGGATAGGCATATCGTAGTAGGTTTGGAAGATCTCCGATTCAGCGATCCTGTCGATCAGATCGAAAGTTGTTGTGCTGGGGTAGAGGTAGAGGATGCGGGCGGATTTGACCCCATCGATCTTTTCAACTGTTTGGATGAGATCGATCAATCCATCATCGAGCCCCATATCCCGTCCATAGCTGGAGCTGTCCTGCGAAATAAAGGAGAAGTCATAGAAGCCCCGGTCTGCAAGTCTGCCGACCTCTTTGGCGATCGACTCCAGGCTCCTGGAGTGGAGTTTGCCCTTGAAGCTGGGGATTGCGCAGAAGGAGCACTGCTGGTTGCACCCCTCAGCGATCTTGATATAGGCATGATAATTTGATCCGGTGATCATCCGGGGTGAATTTTCATTGGCGAGGTAGACTTCGGGGGAGAAGGTGCTCCGTTTTTCAGCGATGAGTCTGTCGATCTTTTCGTAGTCTCCCACACCGGTGAAGATATCGATCTCTGGCATATTGGCCTGAAGCTCCTCCTGATAGCGCTCGGAGAGACAGCCGCTCATCACCAGCAGGGAGTCCTCTTTGCGCCTCTGGTGCAAGTCGAGCACTGTACTGATACTCTCCTCTTTGGCTGCTTCGATGAAGCCGCAGGTATTGACGATGATGACATCGGCATCTGCTGCTTCGTCGGTGATCTCATACTCACTCAGGCGCCCCAGCATCACTTCGCTGTCGACAAGATTTTTGGTGCAGCCCAAGCTGACAAGGTGAAGTTTTTTATCCACAAATAGACCTTTTTAACCCGGATTATAACATAAGTGCAGAAGGTAGGTCTGTAACTTTCACTCCCATCATAAAGAAAAGAAGAAGCACCGGAACAAACAAGGAAGTCATACAATTGGGAGTAAATATGAAAAAGAAGTGCTTCTTCTTTAATAAGAAGACCGAGCAGAAACAAACAAGGAAAATCTACATTTTGGACAAGAAGTAAAAAAATTCCTGCTTCGGTTTGCGAAAGATTAAATCTTTCTTATCCGTAGTATAGGGCTTTAGTGTTAATCATCAAACAATGAAATGATTAATATGATGTTAATTTTTTTTCCAGCTCTATGATACGAGGCAGCGTCATCAAGACACTGTCGGGATTGAGGCTGATAGAGTCGATGCCGAGTTTGACAAGGTATTCGGCGACTTCAGGATAGTCTGAGGGTGCCTGCCCGCAGATACCACTGTGCCGCTTGTTGCGCTGGGCACCCTCTACTGCCATCTGGATCATCTTCAACACGCCGGGATCCCGCTCTTCATAATCGAAGGCGACGATCTCACTGTCACGATCGACACCAAGAGTCAGCTGCGTGAGGTCATTGCTGCCGATACTGAAGCCGTCGAAGATTTCGCTAAAGCCATCGATAGAGATGACATTGTTGGGGATTTCACACATGACATAGACTTCCAATCCATTTTCGCCACGCTTGAGTCCATACTTTTCCATCGTTTCGATCACTTTTTTGCCTTCGTCGACCCGCCTGCAAAAAGGGATCATCAAGATAACGTTGCTAAGGCCCATCTCCTCACGTACACGCTTCATCGCTGCACACTCCAAAGCGAAGCCCTCTTCATAGGCAGGATGTGCATAGCGTGCCGCTCCGCGGAAGCCGATCATCGGGTTGTTTTCTATCTGCTCGAAGAATTT
>JANTGA010000129.1 GCA_024763175.1 Sulfurovum sp. | reverse complement strand
GTTCAATACCCGGATGTGCGCAACCGGTAATGACAACCAGACCCTTTTGGGTATCGATGACGATGGATTGCTCACCGATATCACCCATAACACCGGTCGAATAGACGGATGGTAGGAGTTGCCGTGGTGACTCGTCGATGATAGTAAGATCGAGAGTTTGCATATCCAAGTCACGGATAAGATGCCTTGAGAGTGAATTGGGTACGAACAGATGCATATCAGGATGGACTTCCAGGACTGAATCTACTCCACCGATATGGTCCCAATGCGGATGTGAAAGAATCAATGCTTCTGCTTTTTTCAGATCGATATCAAGCTGCTGCATATTTTGCAAAAGTACCCGTCCGTTACTGCCGGTGTCGAAAAGAAATGTTGTTTCATCCGTTTCAACAAAGCAGGAGAATCCCCATAGTGTCTGGAAACCTTCAAGGTAGGCATAGTTGTCAAAGATGATGGTTATTTTAGCTGTATTTGAGGCCATTTTTATCCTTTAGATATATGAGTTTTTCCCTTCTTTCCAAAGCATCTGATTGATATGTCGGATCTCTTTATGGAAAGGTGTATCCTGATCATTTGAAAGTTCAAGTTCGGTAAGAGAAATTCTTCCAGCTGTGATACGAACTCTGGTCATGAAAATTTCAGGAGAAAGTTTATGTTTGTTATTGAGTATTCTGTTCTGTTATTAACATGATGTATATGGTTTACGCTATCCTCATATAAAATAGATTATACTATGATCTAAACAAATTATATCAAATTAGATGAAAAGAGTTACAAATGAAAACAGAAGAACTGGAAAAATTAAGCTTTGGACCCGTTCCCTCAAGAAGACTGGGTAGAAGTTTGGGAATTAACAATATTCCCGCAAAAGTATGTTCTTATGGCTGTGTCTATTGTCAGTTAGGAAGAACACTTCACAATCAGATTGAAAGAACACCTTTTTATGCAATAGATGATCTGGTCGCATCGGCTAAAATACGTATAGAAGCGGCAAAAGAGAAAAATGAGACGATTGATTATCTCGCCTTTGTCCCCGATGGTGAGCCGACCCTCGATATTCACCTGGGTGATGAGATCGAAGCACTTCATAAATTTGGTATAAAAATCGCTGTTATCTCCAATGCTTCATTGATCTGGCGGGAAGATGTACGTAAGGATCTGTGCAAAGCGGACTGGGTTTCATTAAAAGTGGATGCTGTTACCGAACATCTATGGCATAAAGTCAATCGAGCCAATAAAAGCCTGAAACTTGACGATATTCAGAAGGGGATGATCGATTTCAAGTCAGAATTCCGAGGTTTTTATGCTACCGAGACAATGCTTGTTGATGGGATAAACGATTCCAAAGAAGAGCTGACCAAAATAGCAGCTTTTTTACAAAAAATACAACCGACGAAAAGCTACATCTCCATTCCGACCAGACCACCGGCCGAAGAGTGGGTCAAAGCACCTGGGGAAGAGGTATTGACAATGGCGTATCAGATATTTACCGACCATGGTATCGATACAGAGTTGATCATCGGATACGAAGGTGATGATTTTGCGTTTACCGGTGATGCAAAATCAGACCTTTTGAGTATTACATCGGTACATCCGATGCGAAAAGAGGCTGTAGAGGCATTTTTGAAGAAAGCAAATAGTAGCTGGAGTGTCGTCACTGATCTGATCGATGAAGGAAAACTGCTTGAGCTGGAATATGATAATCATCTCTATTATGCGAGAAAGTTGTCCCGTAAAAGGTGACCGCTACTTGGATACAATGATCATGAACATAACAGTGACATCTGCTCCAATACTATTGACCCTTAAGAGATAAGCAGGAAAAGAGACATATGGTATTTTCTCATTATCAGCTTGATCTTCACAGCAATCCTGCTACTGTCGCTGGCTATGATCCATCTTGGTTTCCGGGTACCCAGAAATCCTGAGAAGACGGATCCTGGTAGACTGGGTCTTGTATTTCAGACCGTCTCCATTCCTACCGTTTTACAGAAACAGCTATTTGGCTGGCTGCTCCCGATTCCCGGTGCGCCACTACCACTATGGTGATCCTCCATGGATGGGGTGGTAATGCAGAACAGATACTGCCTATGGCTCTTCCTTTTCATCAGGCCGGAATGAATGTACTGCTGGTAGATGCACGTAACCATGGACGCAGTGATAGGGACACTTTTTCATCCCTTCCAAGATTCGCTGAGGATTTGGAAAAGGCAATTGAATGGCTCAAGTACAAGTATCCTGGATATTCCCGAAAAATAGCACTGTTGGGACACTCGGTCGGTGGGGGAGCAGTACTGTTTGCGGCTTCCAGACGAAATGATATTGATGCCGTGATCAGTATCTCTGCCTTTGCACATCCCGAATGGATGATGCAGCGCTTTCTGAAGCGAAAGCATATCCCTTCCTTCCTGGTCACCTTCGTCATCCGTTATGTCGAGTGGGTGATCGGATACCGCTATGAGGAGATAGCCCCTGTCAATACTGTATGCCGCATCAAATGCCCGGTCCTTCTGGTCCATGGAAAGGCAGACCTGACAGTGCCGGTGGAAGATGCATTGATCATCAAGAGGAAATGCAAGCGGTCAAATATCAGGCTCTTGGCAGTAGAAAGTGCAGGTCATGAATCAGTGGAAAAGATCAAGACACATACAAAGGAACTGGTAGAGTTTCTCCGAGATTCCGGATTCCCTTTACACTCTCTGTAAAACAAAAAGTCTGTTAAGATATTTCTGTTTCACCTCTCCCATGATCATCTTTGTGGGCTCGAAGAGCTACAAAGGCTCCTTCCCCATACCCATTTTTGACTGCAGTGTTCATATGTTTCAGATCTTTTCCAAAAAGAGTTTGGGTACAGACTATCTCGGAAAAACCGGCTTTTTTTAACAATCCGATAACCTCATTTACATCATAAAATCGGGCTTCACCATAAAAACGACTATTACGGCGGTTTTTCTCATACTTTTTGCCGAGATCTGATTTCCTGTCTACAAAACCGATAATCACATAACCGTCCGGTTTCAGGATCCGGTAGATATTTTGCAGGCTTAGTAGCGGATCGTCAACAAAACAGATCGTTGTTACCATCAGTGCGAAGTCAAAGGTTTCATTTTTTACGGGAAGATCCTCAGCGATACCTTCGATCACATTAATCCCTTTGGTTCGCGCAATTTCAGCCATTTTTGTAGAGGGCTCAACTCCTGTTCTGATGCCAAGCTGTACGGCGAACCTCCCGCTTCCAACACCGATCTCTATACCGTTTTTAAAAGCAGGCAAAAGCTTTTTTATTGCCTCTATTTCGGCATTATAAAGGGTTGAATGTTCTTCAAACCATGCTTCATAGGCTTGTGGAAATTTTTCAAAGGCTTCTGTTTTGGGCATGATGTTTATTCCTATTTAATGCCAAACCCCTTCAAGGGCG
>JANTGA010000128.1 GCA_024763175.1 Sulfurovum sp. | reverse complement strand
TGATCATCAATACCATCGCCAATACGCTCGGTGCAGCAGCTGTCGGAGCTCAGGCTGAGAGTATCTATGGTGCAGGTGCTGTTGTCTATGTCTCTATTGTGCTTACTTTTGTCATTTTGTTTTTTTCCGAGATCATTCCCAAAACGATCGGGGCGACCCATTGGAAATCTCTGGCACCGATCGCTGCATATGTGATAAGGTTTTTTATCTGGATTACCTATCCTCTCGTTCTTTTGACGCTTTTTGTGACAAATCGTATCGGCAAAGACGATGAGAGCATGAGCCTGACCAAGGCTGAGCTTATAGAGAGTACGCTGATGAGCGAAGACGAAGGAGTGCTCGACGAACAGGAGTCTGATGTCATCGAAAATATTTTACAGCTCGATAAGATCAAAGTTCAGGAGATACTTACACCTCGAACAGTCGTCTTTGGCCTGGATGGCAATCGGACGATCAAGGATATCGTAGAGAACGAAAATAAGATCTTTATCTTTTCCAGAGTGCCGGTCTTTGATGGAAATATTGAAATAGTTACCGGTATGGTAATGACAAAGAAAATATTTGAGCAAGCACTGACAGATGATAGTGTTACCCTCAAAAGCATTCAAAAAGTTATTTTTAAAGTCAATGAGAATATTCCAGTATCCATGGCACTTGACCTTTTCATCAAGAAGAAGGAGCATATGTTTCTGGTGCGCGACAGCTATGACCAGACAGAAGGCATCGTGACGCTCGAAGATTGTGTGGAGACGATATTGGGCGTTGAGATCGTTGATGAAAGTGACAGCGACGCAAATATGCGAGAAGTGGCGAAGCATAAAATGCGTATGAGGCGAAGAGAAGACAGCGCGATCAAGAAACGAGAAAAGAGCCCTCTGGCATAGCAGATACACTCATCGCTATTCTGCCGATCCAGGCATTTTTTTGATTTCATTTGTTATTTCTTTTTTATAAGGTATAATCACCAAATTTATATTTTGGGATTTTCCCATCAAGAAGGATAGAGCGATGAGTTGGAGTCCAAACAGCTGGAGAGATTTCCCCATCAAGCAGCAGCCTCAATATCAGGATTTGGCACTGCTGAAGAGGGTAGAAGAGGAGTTGAGTAAGTATCCGCCGCTGATTTTTGCCGGTGAAGCGAGAAATCTCAAGCAAGACCTTGCGAAAGTAGGAAAAGGAGAAGCTTTTCTGCTCCAGGGCGGAGATTGTGCGGAGAGTTTTGCGGCATTTCAAGCGAGCAATATCAAAAATCTCTTCAAATTGATGCTGCAAATGAATATGATCTTAATGTATTCATCAGGCAAGCAGGTCGTCAAAGTGGGGCGTGTCGCAGGACAATTTGCCAAACCAAGAAGCAGTGATTTTGAAGAGAAAGACGGCGTCAAGCTTCCGAGCTACCGTGGTGATATCATCAATGATGTGGCTTTTACATCGGATGCGCGGATACCTGACCCCCTGAAGCTGATCAAAGCGTACAACCAGTCTGTCGCGACGATGAATCTGCTCCGAGCTTTTTCACGGGGCGGGATGGCTGATCTCAACGAAGTGCATCGCTGGAACCTTGACTTTATCAAAGACTTCCCGTTAGGGAAAAAATATGATGAGTTAAGCGAAAAGATCGACAGAGCGATGAAGTTTATGGCTGCGTGCGGGATCGATAGCCAAAATGCACCGCAGCTTCATCAGACAACAGTCTATACGTCACACGAAGCACTCCTGCTCAACTATGAAGAGGCATTGACGCGCAAAGACAGTATCAGCGGAGATTGGTACGACTGTTCTGCTCATATGCTGTGGATCGGCGACAGAACCAGAGAGCTGGATGGTGCACATATCGAATATTTCCGTGGCATCAAAAACCCGATTGGCTGCAAGGTCGGACCAAGTATGAAAGAAGATGAACTGATCCGGCTCATCGATGCACTCAATCCGGAAAATGAAGAGGGAAGACTCAACCTGATCGTGCGTATGGGTGCGGACAAAGTCGAAGAGAATTTCCCGCCATTGCTCAAAAAGGTCAAAGAAGAAGGCAAAAATATTGTCTGGAGTTGTGATCCGATGCATGGAAATATCGAAAAGAGTTCAACCGGCTTCAAAACGAGAGATTTTGAAAATATCCTCAGGGAAGTCAAGCAGTTCTTCAGGATTCACGAAAACGAAGGAACGGTTGCCGGCGGCATCCATCTGGAGATGACGGGAGAAGATGTGACAGAGTGTACAGGCAGTCAGTCATGTGCTATCACTGTAGAAGATCTTGCAAGCCGCTATCATACGCAGTGCGATCCACGGCTCAATGCCAATCAGGCACTGGAACTTGCCTTTATGATCAGTGATACGCTGAAAGGGTAGTGGGCTTTGCACTTGATCCTTCCAGGATCAAGGCTCAATAAAATATCGTAAAACGGTTTTCTCCTTCGCTATAACTGTAACGCAATCTCATTTTATGAATATCTACAATACTTTTGACAATATAGAGACCGAGCCCCGATCCGCTTTCTGAGTGCCGAAAAGGAGTATAATACTCAGTGATGTCATGGAGGAGTTTTTTGCCTTTGTTGGTGATGATGATCTGCCTCTCTTTGACACGTATGCCGACACGATGATCCGGGCTGTAGCGTATGGCATTGGCGATCAGATTTTTGAGGGCAGTGGGAAACAGCTCAATATCGACTTGGATTGTCTCATTGTAATCCATATCAAAGCTCACCATATCTTTTTTTCCATCAAGCATCAGGAGCTTCAAGCTTTCGTGCAAGAGTGTACTCAGAGGGTAAGATTGAATTTTGAGATGAATGTTTCTGGAGCTGACACGTTCGATCCTGGCAAACTCATCGATCAAGATGTTGAGTCGGATAAAAATATTCTGAAGTCTCTCTTTTTGTTTTTCATCGTCAAGCATTTCGCTGACGATACGCCCCTTGGCTATCGGTGTCTTGAGCTCATGCATTGTAGCACGCAAAAAGAGTTGGCGTGAACGTATCAGATCTCTGATCATTTTAATCGCATCATTAAATTCGTTGGCGAGATCGGCGATCTCATCACCCCTATCGCTTCCACAGTCGATAGTAAAATCTCCCTTTGTGAATAGCTTGATCTTCTCTTTGAGGTCGGAGATAGGCTTGAGGCTGCGAATGATCCAGAGATAGATCAGTATCAACAGCGGCACGACCCCCAAAAACAGCAAGATAAGCTCAGAGCCCGAAGAGGGTCTGCGCATATTTTCCAGGAGAAGCCTGAAAGAGCCGTTGCTATAAAAAATATAGCGACTATTTTGATAATGGATCGCTTGAAATACAGCTTTTTTATTTTTTGAAAAAATCTTATTTAGCACTTCTCTTTTTTTGCCCGAGACGGTGCGGATATTTTGTGAAGCGAGGTAGTCTATGTCTATGGTATTATATTTTTGATAATAGAGATAGAGATAGTGGATATTTTTGCGTTCCTG
>JANTGA010000127.1 GCA_024763175.1 Sulfurovum sp. | reverse complement strand
CCAGTCTGTCTCGAAAAAGTACACGGTTTGGCAAGCCGGTGAGCGTATCGTGATGGGCAAGATGTTCAAAGACAGCTTTCTGTTTTTTGAGTTTTTGATTGATCCCGAGGAGAATCTCTTGCGTCTTTTTGCTTCTTTTTTCATACTGATCGACAAAAAGACCTCCGATGAAAATGATGACTGCTGCAAGCAGAATGGCGTACTCATTCATCGCAATATTTGAAAAATAGCCGATCGCAACAACAGCCACGACGCTAAATACTGTCGTGATGACACCGAGCAAGCCTCCTCCAAGAAAGAATGCAGGGACAATCAAAACAAGAAACCAGGCGATTCGGACTTGTTCTTCGGGATATACTATCAGAGCTATGGCAAGTAAACCAACGGCAGCCAGAGAGATAACAGGAACAATGTATCTATGAGCACTCCTCGAAAGACGCAAAAGATAAACCAAAGAGGCATTCACGCAAATATAGATACAAGCGAAAACGGCAAACAATACTTTTCCATCCAGAAAAAGAAAAATTGTCAAAATAGAAATAAGGAGAAGCCCCATACTGAACATACTGTTCATCAGTATAAACTTTGACTTTAATTCATATTCGCTTTGCAGATAATCTTTGAGTGTCATCTCAACAAAACCTCCACTCTATCGGATAAATATAATTGACATTTTTTCACAAAATCGAGTATAACAAAATATTGTTGCAAAAATTTCATTCTTTTTTTCACGATAAAGAAATAATATAGGGTATCTCGAATGGGGAAATTTGCTATAATAGTAGAACTATTGCTTTAACACTCAGGATTATGATGCACTCTTATATCAAAATACACCATTTTAAACCGCTTCCGAACTATCTTCCCATCAAAAAACTCCTGCCTTTCATCGATCAAACGATGCGTGACCAAAGGGCTTCAGACCATCTCGGCACAAGCGAGATGCAACACTTTCAGGCAAACCTTATCCGCTGCATGGAAACCTACTATCAACTTGTAGGCATAAACGAAGAGGTCATAGTAGGAAAAGGAGAGATTGAACCCCGGGGGATACTCCCCAGGTATACCGAAAGTCTTATCGCATACTTCCAAAAATTGGAATATACACTCCCTGCCAACGAAGAGATCACGACGCTGAAATACTCCGGAGTTGACATGATCAAGATCCGGTACAAATACACCGACAGCGTGATCAAAAAATTGGTCAAACTCGGCCTGCGCAATCCGAAATTGCTAGAAGAGCCTTTGAGGATTTTCCTCAAAGGAGGCGCACTGCATGATTTGATCGGTATTCTTTTTATCTGTCCCTATCCATACGAAAAAGAGTGGGTTGCCCGTGCACTTTACAATTTCTTCAATATTCCTCATCGTACAGATGATCATTTGTTGTATGGATTTTATACAGTAGAAAAAAAGAGTGGCTATCGTGGCCTCCACTGCGACCACACTCTCTTCAATCCCCGTTTTGATTCCTCATTTTTATATCAAAACGACACATTGTCCACCGATCCCGATGTCATCTTTACACTGCTCGATCCAGAGGATAGTGCAACAGATGTACTGGTGAAGCTCAAAGATTTTTTCAATATCGAAATACAACTTCATACAACGTTTGAAAATCTCTGGGCGACGATGGAGCATACCAGCAGCTATAACATCCAGGCTAAAGGTCTGGGACGCAATAGCAAAATCACTGTACAGTGGAAGCTGCTCTCGGATACAATGAAAAATCTTGAAGAGCAGTTTGAGCAACTTCAGCTCGAAACAGAACAGGCACGTTTTGAGGTATTGCGCCATGGAGGCTATGTCCCGGTTCGGGATCTTTTGGAGAGGCTTGGATCAGATACGTACTCTATTTATGCAGCCTCTACCCATAAAGTGGAGGTGCTTGAGAACCTTCTGGCCAGCCATGAAATATCGAGACAGGATTATGTTTATCAGCTGAGAGAAGAAGCAGAAAAAATTGATGATTTTTCCACCAAACAGGATGATCTTACCGTGCAGACAATTTTCAGGATACAGAGTGCCTTTATCTATTATGGTTTGGCAAATCAGAGTGACTATTTCAATGCAGAGGATATTCGTCAATTTGTCAGAATATCTCTGAAGCGCTATAGTGATATCAGCGCTTTTCTATCTGCACACCCAGAGATTTACAAGGGAGATCTACTAAACATCGTCACCATCGTCCGCTATCTCTATCTGGGCCAAAAGTATGGGTTGGGACTGATACGGCTCCCCGAAAAAAGATCCCAAGAGCACAATGCGCCACCAGCCAGTCGCAGAAAAAACCTCTCCTTTTTTGAAACAGCAATCTCTCTCCTGAATGAACTGGAAGCGGAAGATGTGGAATATTTCAAAAAAAATAGTCTCATCTCAATAAAAATCATTCACCATTATGACATCCTGTCACGGGAGTGGGAGCTGTTCAGCCAGGAGCGTGACACAGAACAAGACACAATCATGGCTGCTAAAATAGCGCGATTCAGAGCAAGATTTGTGACGCAATCACTGCACGATCAGTTCCATACACTACTCGAATCCGACAAAGTTAAAAACATAAGCTTTCTCGTCAAGTTTTATACTACGATGGTTTGGCATGGCTTTCTTCGGCCAATAGATGCCTTGAAACAGATCATCAAATATTCGGCTTACGACAAAATCAAGGCAAGTGACCTCTTCTACTATGAGCTTTCGGCCTACAGATTTTTCCTCATCAAGCGCTGCGAAACGATCAGAGATTGTGACAGGGATTTGGCGCAGCGCCATCATGACCCAGTCAAAATCAACCACTACAAGCATTATCACGAAAAAAATATGATTCAGCTGCTTTTTCGTATCAAACAAAGTGAGCCTGATGACAAGTTTCACAAAGCCAGACTCTATTTCGAACAGTTGACACATGGCAAATTCAAAATGGATCATTTCAATGATACGATTTACAAAGGAAAATAGATATTATCAATTGCTATAATATGGTAAGCAGGTGGAGGTTTAAATAGATTGATGTAGAGAGAAGGGTGATAGAACGATGGTCAAAATATTAATGATTGAAGATGATTCGGAATTTGCTGAAATACTCAGTGAGTATCTGGCAATGCACGATATGGAAGTGACAAACTATGAAGATCCTTTTTTGGGATTGACGGCAGGCATCAATGACTTTGATCTCATTATCCTCGATCTGACCCTGCCCGGGATGGATGGACTGGAGGTATGCAAAGAGCTGAACGAGCATTACCATATACCCATCATCATCTCATCAGCCCGCAGTGATATCAAAGACAAAGTTACCGGACTTGAAGTGGGTGCAGACGACTATATCCCCAAACCCTATGATCCCAAGGAGATGCTGGCCCGCATCAATTCGCTTCTGCGGCGCTACCAGCAGACCGAGGAGAAGGAAAAAGAAATTAAGAAATTCGAGATTGTCCAAGACATCATCTTCTATCAAGGCAAAGCACTCTCTCTTACCCCCGC
>JANTGA010000126.1 GCA_024763175.1 Sulfurovum sp. | reverse complement strand
AGATCAGATCAAAAACTATTATAAAAAGTATGAAAAACTAAACAACCACCAAAGCTCATTTATGCTTTATATGACGATCAGGAGTGATAAAAAATATGAACACCACTATCAGCTCATACAAGACGAAGTCTACCCGCACACACTCTCACATGCGCTCTTTGTCTCCTTCTCTGACCAAGAGGATGATGTGATCTGTCCCGCAGGGCACTATAGCATAACTGCTTCGATCCATACAGATGTGAGATGGTGGGAAGATGCAGAAGTATATAATAAACAAAAAGATGAACTCGAAGGTATCTTGCTAAAGTCCGTGTGTGATATACTTGACATAAAAGATGAAGAGATAGTACATCATATGGCCGCAACCCCTAAAACATTTAAACACTATATCAACCGTTCACAACTTGGAGGCAATGCCATTACGATGAAAAACTTTTTGCCAAGACTTCCGGGAAATGATACACCTATCAAGGGGCTGTACCATGTAGGCGACACCGTCTATGCTGCGCAAGGCTGGCCGGGTGTGATGCTGGGTGTAGACAACCTCAGAAAGCTGCTGCATGTATAATATAGAACTTCGCATCAAAACACTTGATTGGCTCTATATACTGCTCATCGGTATCATTTTTGCCACCTTGCTCTCATCATTGGGGTATAGACTGCTAGAGATGCCATGGATTCACGGGGCAGTTTTTGGTGCTCTACTGGGATTTTCTATCACACTTTTCTCTCTTCTATTCATTACCTTCATGAATCAAACGATATTGCCTAAAGTCACGAAGATATTCTGGCTTCCGCTTGCGGTATTCTTCTCTTTTTTTTCAGGGTTTTTGGGGACGTTATTTAGTATTTTTTTGGCCAACCTATTGCATATACAACTGATTGAACTGTTTCATACACAACTGTTTGAAATCGCAGTGGCAATAGGTTTTTTGACGTATATTGTCGGCGCACTGCTTTATCGTTTTGTGAAGATGAGAAATGAAAAAGAGGTGGTGGATCATAACTATGTGCAAAGTCGTTTGCGTTCACTCGAGACTCAGCTCAACCCGCATTTTTTATTTAATGCACTCAACTCCATCGCTGAACTCATACACCAAGACCCAGACAAAGCAGAAACTGCCATCTTAAAAGTCTCTACTTTCCTGCGCAACACCATGGATGAACATGCACGCATCCCCCTAAGAGATGAAATACGCAATGTTCGTGACTATGTGGAACTTGAGAATATACGCTTCTCAGGCAAGATCGACTTTCAAGTCAGTGGGGAAATGCCAAAGATCTCTGTACCAAAGTTTTCTATCCAGCTTCTGGTGGAAAATGCTCTCAAACATGGGTTTGAACCACACAGGGTACTGCATATCGTACTTAGCTATGACAAAGAGAAGCATGCCTTGATCCTCATAAATGATGGAAAACCTATTAAGAGTACAACTTTTGGCACGGGTCTTGGCAACTTGGCGCAACGCCTTAAACTTCTTTGTAAAGGAAGTATCAAAATAACAGACAAGCAAAACCCCACATTTGCGATTTATCTAGGAGACTGCAATGAAAATACTCATCGTGGATGACGAAGAGCTGGCGCTTAGTCGTCTCAAAAGAATGCTTACAACACTGGGTTACGAAGAGATTACGCAAGCCAATAATGCACAAAGTGCTCTTGAGCACATCAAAAACGAAACATTTGACCTGGCACTTTTAGATATCAATATGCCAGATACAAGCGGTCTGGAACTTGGATACGAACTACGATATCATCAGGAAAAGTTAGCGATCATTTTTCAAACAGCCTATGACGAGCACGCACTCAAAGCCTTTGACATTGGTGCAGTGGGCTACCTGGTCAAGCCTTTTAGCATCGAGCAGTTGCAGTCAACCATAGAACGGGTCAAGGTTGCAGAGAAAAAACCTGAAGAGTTTCGCATTATGAGTAAAACCGGTGAGAACTACTATTTACTTAAACCCGAAGAGATCTACTACATCAAGGCAGACCTCTCAGAAGTTATGATACGCTCCCAGAAAGGCTTCTCGTACTACGCCCAAAAGATATCTGATCTTGAACAAAAGCTACTCAAATATGATTTTGTGCGTATCCACCGCTCTTATCTGCTTAACATCAATAAGATTAGAGAGATAGAGACGATCGAGCAGAGTAAACTTCGCTTTTCATTCCAGGATATATCTGATCAGATAGAGTCCAGCAAGGATGGTGCAAAAGTATTTAGAAATAAGTTTTCTGTAAACTGATTTTATATAGAGAAAGCCGGAGAAAAAATTGATTCGGCCAGGGCTGCATTTTGGCCCGTGATGCATTTTTAGCCCGTATTGCGCACTACCGATCATCGTTTCTGCTATAATCCTGACCCGAAAACAAGCCAAAATAAAGAGTATCACCCATGACCCACACCCTCATAAAGCTCCTGAGCCGGAAAACATCCCTGAGTCCAAAAGCAGTCAGCAATGTGCTGAAACTTTTGGATGAGGGGTCAACGATTCCTTTTATCGCGCGTTATCGCAAAGAGATGACAGAGGGCGCGAGCGATGATGAGCTGCGTGACTTTCATGAAGCCTATTTGAGCGGCAGGCGTCTCCTGGAGAGGCGAGAGGAGATCGTTCATCTCCTGAAGGAGCGCAACACTCTGAGCATGCAGCTTCAGGCTGCGATAGAGGATGCAGAGACGATGACGCAGCTGGAGGATCTCTACCGGCCTTATAAAGAGAAGAAAAATACACGTGCCTCAATCGCTGTCAAAAACGGACTGGAGCCGCTGGCGACTATCCTCCAATCGGCCAAGCTCGACACAGAAGCCTTTGAGTCGAGGGCCAGGCAGTTTGTGCGCGGGGATATCAAGCATGTCGATGATGCCATCAAAGGAGCGAAAGATATCGTAGCAGAACGCTTCTCCGACTCGCCCAAAGAGCGTACTATCCTCAGGGAGATGACACTGAAGCACGGAATGATCGAAGTGAAAGCAGGGAAGGCGTTTGATCAGAAGGGTGTCTATCGGAACTACAAAAACCATAGCGAAAAGGTAGCACATATACCATCGCACCGCTATCTGGCTATCAGGCGCGGAGAGAAGGCCAGGGAGCTTTCGGTCAAGATCACGATCGACAGCGACCGCTATCTGGAGACACTCAGGCGATACAAGCTGCGCGATCACATGGGCAGCTCCAAATCCCTCCTCTTTGAGGCATACCGAGACGGCTTCAAGCGGCTGCTTTTCCCCTCGATAGAGCGCGAGGTTTCGGCACTGCTAAAAGAGCGCTCCGATCTGGCGGCTATCGGTGTCTTTGGAAAAAACCTTACACAGCTCCTGATGACCCCGCCGGTCACCAACAAAGTATTGCTGGGCGCCGACCCGGCCTACAAGAGCGGTTGCAAGCTGGCCGTGATCGATGAAAACGGGCGATATCTCGAGGACGCGCTGATCTTTCCTGCACCTCCCAGGAGTGATTTTGAGGGGTCGAGGAGACGTGT
>JANTGA010000125.1 GCA_024763175.1 Sulfurovum sp. | reverse complement strand
CCCTCGTTTTCATACAGCACTTTGAGTACGGATTCACGTTGGCGGGTAAATTTCAGCCCATTTTCCTTGAGCAGCTGTTTGAAAGTCTCAAGAAGCGTTTGATAAGCTATCATTCGGGATACTCTTTACGATTATTTGCTTGTGTTTGTATCCGGAACACTATCGGTACTCTTTCCAAGCGTTGAGGAGAGTGGGCCATGAAGCGCTGCAGGAGCAACGGTCAAGTTATTCTCTTTGTGCTGGAAGGCTCCGGGATCGATATTGATGAGATAAGAGCCTGCCTGCTTGAGATAGGGATAGAGTACACTGTTGTTGACATATTTTTCCAGATTATCCTTGACCAGTGTGACATTGGAGAGAGCGGTGACGATCAGGGCAAAAATAAGGAAATACTTTCCTCCGCCAACGATAAAGCCGAATAAACGGTTGATGGGGCCCAGTCCGCTTGCCTGAGTCAATGAAGAGAAGAGTGAACCGACTGCCAGAGCAGCAGCCCAAACTATCACAAGAGTGACAACAAATCCTATGAGCTGCAGTGCAGCCTGATTGTCAAGGTGGTAAAAGTTTTTATCAATAAATGCAGCAGCCGCATCGGCCGATCGAGATGCGATATAGACGCCACCGACAAGGCCCAGTAATCCAAAGAATTCTTTGACGAAACCGTTGATCATTCCTTTGATTCCAAGTATGACAACAATGGCAGTGATGATGATATCAAAATAGTTATAGTTTAGTGCAGCTGTATCCATTTCTCTTATTTCTCCTACTCAAAATTACTCAATTATATCCAATTAGTCTTATATTATTTGCCCAGGGCTCTGCGTATCTCATCTTGTTTATTGGAATATTGAATAGCATTGTCTTTGGTAATAACACCGGCCCTGATGTAGTTGAGGATCGCCTGGGTTTGTGTCTGCATACCTGTATTGCCCTGCCCAAGCTGCATCTGTGAATAAATTTGATGCACTTTATCCTCTCTGATAAGGTTTGCGATGGCATGGTTGGTGACCAGAATTTCCGGAAGAGCGATACGGCCGCCCCCTATTTTGGGGACAAGTGCCTGAGCGATCACGGCGACCAGGGCAGTCGAAAGCATAGCGCGAACCTGAGGCTGTTCGTCGCCGCTGAAGACATCAATGATTCGATTGATCGTGCCCGGCGCAGAAGAGGTGTGCAGGGTGCCAAAAACCAGATGGCCTGTTTCTGCTGCTGTCAATGCTGCTTCGATCGTCTCTTTGTCCCGCATCTCTCCGATGAGTATGATGTCTGGATCTTGACGCATAGCATACTTGAGCGCGGCAGCAAAGCTCCCGGTATCCTCCCCTACGCCTCGATGGGAAAAGACACATTTTTTATTGTTGTGGATAAATTCTACCGGGTCTTCCACCGTGACGATATGCTTTTTTTCCGTAAGGTTGATTTCGTTCAGCATTGCAGCCAATGTAGTAGATTTACCCGATCCGGTAGGGCCCGTGACCAGGATCAAGCCCTTCTCTCGTTTGATAATTTTTTTGTATATTTGCGGTGCAGCCAGATCGTCCAGAGAGGGTATTTCGATAGGAATGACACGAAAAGCAGCAGCAATATCACCCAGTGTACGATAGTAGTTGGCTCTGAATCTTCCGATGTCGGGCAGGAGCAGAGCAAAATCGAGCTCGTTATTTTCTTCGAAGTGCTGTTTTTGCTTTTCTGTGATCAGGGCATAGCACATCTCTTCGATATCGCCTCCGGTAAGAACAGGGAGGTTGACAGCTCTGAGTATGCCATCCAGACGAATCTGAGGTTCGCTGCGACTGATCAGATGGAGATCGGATGCCCCATAATTCACGACACTTTGAAGCAGTTTTTTGATATTGAAATTTGACATACCGTACCTTTGGTTTTATGCTAAATACTCTTGGAATAGACTCTCATTGTACCCAAGCAATATTTTGTCTCCCGACAGGATAACAGGTCTCTTTATCAGCATATTCTCTTTTGCCATATATGCTAGTTTTCCTGAGTCGTCAAGATTTTTTTCTTTGAGTTTAAGTGTGCGGTAAGTCGTTCCGCGGGTATTGAAAAGCTGCTTGATGCTAGCCCCTCTCTCGATCCACTTCTGGATCTCCGCGGCATCGACAGGAGACTCTCTCGTGTCATGAAAAGTAAAGTCGATCTCGTGCGTTTTGAGAAATTTTACTGCTTTTCGAACACTGTCGCAGTTCTTGATACCATACATTTTTATCATTGATATGACCGATACTATTCGATGATAGCAGGCACGACAAAAAAATCATCATCGCTCTGCGGTGCATGAGAAAGGATGCTTTTGGGGACAGCCGGATCATTGTGGGGGATATCTTCGCGCATGGGCGTGCCGCCTTTGAGTGTTGAAAAAGAGGCATCCAGCGAAGAGGTATCCAATTCTGAAAGATTCTCTACATAAGAGACGATTTCCGTCAACTGCTCTATGATCTCCTCTTTTTTTGTCTCATCTACGTGCAGATGAGAAAGTTTTTCCAATTTTGCCAAAACAGCATTATCTATTTGCACAGTTATCCTTCTTTTATATAGCTTTTAATCAATGCATTATTATATATTAAATTGCATTAAGATATAACATCTCTGCGGAATGCGTTCATACAAACAGTGAAACCTAAGTAAAATTAATGTATTTTCCAACCCTGAAAATATTTTAAGAGACAGGCATGGGACCGTCTCTGTATGGAGAAGAAACAATGAGTACATTATTGGACAAGAGCAGTATTAGTTCCGAAGATCTGGAAAAACTGCTCCAGGAACGCACAGAGGGAAAGGCTGATTTTCTTTTGGTCGACGTGCGGGAAGATATGGAGTATAAGATGGGGCATATTGAGGGGGTAGACCTCCTGAAGCCTACATCGACTTTTCAGAGTTGGGCTGAGCCGTTGCTTGAAGAAGCCAAAGATAAGATCGTTATCTTCACGTGCCGGACAGACTACCGTAGCGGTCAGGTGCAAACAGCGTTCAAGCGAGCAGGTCATCCCCGCGTGATCAACCACGCAGGCGGCATCGTCTCTTATCGCGGTAAAGTGAGCCGTGGATAGCATGGAAGTGATTGATCTCTTTATCAAGCTGCTGAGTTATGAGTCAGTCACACCTGATGATGCAGGTTCGCTTGATTTTATCCGTGACTATCTTTCGGACTATGATGCGATCTGGAAAAATGAAGGCGGCGTCAAAAATCTCTTTCTCTACAAAAGCTTCAAAGAAGGGCCCCATCTCTGTTTTGCAGGTCATGTCGATGTCGTACCGCCGGGAGAGGGATGGAAGAGCAATCCCTTCATTCCGCTTGTTCAGGATGATGTGATCACTGCCCGAGGCGCCCAGGATATGAAAAGCGGCGTCGCTGCATTTGTTCAGGCGCTTGCAGATGCGGAGCATTTCAACGGAACGCTTTCACTGCTCCTGACCAGCGACGAAGAGGGTGATGCCAAATATGGGACGAAAATCATGCTGGAGCATCTTCGATCGATCGATCTGCTGCCTGATTATAGTATCGTAGCCGAGCCGACCTGTGACAAAGTCTTTGGTGATGCGATCAAGATTGGACGGCGTGGCTCCATCAATGGCGTGATTGAAAAGCACGGCAGTCAAGGACATGCCGCCTATCCGGAAAAATCAGTCAATCCCATCCACAAAGTCGCCCAGGTATTGCCGGAGATAGCCGGGGTCAATCTCGATGAAGGGGATGAATACTTCTC
>JANTGA010000124.1 GCA_024763175.1 Sulfurovum sp. | reverse complement strand
TCGTAAATAATTATAACTTTTTGAAACTGGAATCAGCTTTTTTACTGCGTTGAATCTTTAAATAATCGGGGTTTTTTGGGGATTTGCAAGTGGCTCTATCAAATAGATATATATTAAAAGTATAACTAATAAAAATTTCAAAAGTGTTGCATAGTGAGTGTGAAGATTCAATATATACATGTCCTCTTGAATATGGAAATATAAAAATGCAACACATATGAAATTTAAATATATTAGAATTTCAAGTGTAGTAATTGGATTTTAGGTGTTAATACGATTGAGTAAAAAGTGGGATTTTAGCTCGGGAGTATAAGCTGAAATAGAAGACAATTTATAAAGGAGTACGCTATGAGTGAGGTGTATAAAAAAGTGATTCAATTGGAAAACGGTGAAGAGGTAGGTACAGGCTGGTTGCCGCCAATGCCGGATTTGCGTGACTATACGGCAGAGACAGCAGAGATCAAGTCTATCGTGAAAAAGCTCAAAAAAGGAAAAGCTTCCCCTAGGGCTCTTCCGCCTGCTGTCGATCTGAGAGCATGGTGTTCACCTATTGAAAATCAAGGACCTCTCGGCTCTTGTACGGCCAATGCTGCCGCTGGAATGATCGAATATTTCGAAAGACGTGCGCATGGTAAGCATATTGATGTTTCGAGGCTATTTATCTACAAAACGACACGTAACCTGATGGGCGTAGTAGGAGATACAGGGGCGTGGCTGAGAGATGTGATGGGCGCCCTGGCATTGACTGGTGTAGCACCCGAAAAATATTGGCCCTATACGACTGAAAAACAGCCGGGGCCAGCCGGTAATCGTACATTTGATGAGGAGCCTACATCCTTTGTCTATGCTGTTGCAGATAATTATGAAGCACTTCGATATTTTTGCCATGATCCGCTTGGTAATAATGTTCCTTACCCCAAAGTGCTTGCGAGTGTAAAATATTACCTCTCATACGGTATACCTGCTATGTTTGGATTTTATGGGTTTGATTCATTTGGCCATTCGAATGTAGCAGGAGGCATCCCATTTCCATGTCCGGGTGAACGCGCAAAGTGGGGACATGGGATTGTTGTGGTAGGATATGATGACAACAAAAAGATTAAAAACACCGTTTGTAACAAGACAACAAAAGGGGCTTTTCTGATCCGAAACTCTTGGGGTACAGGATGGGGCGACGGCGGATATGGCTGGCTACCATATGAATATGTTTTGCATGGATATGCCAGTGATTTTTGGTCAATGCTGAGTATGGAGTGGGCTGATACCAATCAATTTGGACTCTAAAGTATCCTCTCTGTTTTCTTAACTTATTTGGAGAACAGAGGGCTTTTAAGGTAGCGAAAATGAAATATATATTTATAGTGCTTCTTTTTTTATGTTCCGGTCTACAGGCAAGTTCGGTCGAAAACAGCAAAGGGTCGAAAATGGAGTTTGTCTATACGTTTTCACAAAATTTCCCACCGGAAGCCATTACTATCAAAAAGGGAGAATCAGCCACCTTTTTGCTTGAGACGCAATTGGGTACAGGCTATGATTGGATAGTAAAACCCCCCATTCCTTCCTTTCTCGAACTCATTAATGACTCGACTATAAGCGATAATGCTTCGGTATTGGGCGGCAAAGGAAGCCATCTGTTTAAATTTCAGGCAATCCAGAAAGGTAATGGGGTATTGACTTTTCAGTACAAAAGAAGCTGGGAAAAGGATATTGCCCCGCTGAAGGTATTGGAGATAGAAATGAGGTCAGAGTAGGTAGACTAAACAAATCAACATTCTCACTTGCCGATCTTGAAAAAGACTTAATCCTGGTCTGCACAGTGAGTATGTATTTTATGCCGAGCCGTAAAGAATGACTCCATAAATACTATAGACATCCACTCCCCAAGATCCACCTAATGGGGTTGGTGGGTTGAACATCTTCTCGCCCCTGAAGGCAATCAAGTTTCCTGTTGACAAAGCAGTCTCCAATAGACTTTGTAATTTTTGCTCACTTGTCATTACGGCTACTACTTTTTGTGTATCTCGTAATCTAACCAAAGCATGACACCCCTTATAGGTTGGAAGATCATACCCTTCCACTAAGCTCACATGACCAAAAAGTTCCACGTTCCCTCTTGCATTTGTAGTGGCTTCGTCAACCACAATCCCTCTATCTAAATCAGCCATTTTATGTACCCCCCTTTTTTTTATATTGCTAAAAGAGTTTCAGTGACTCTTCATTTACAATTATAGAAAAATAAAATTTTAAACTTGTTGCATCAGTATTTGTTTTTATTATCTCTAAAACCCGTTACTGACACTAAGCACAAAACTACCAAATCTCCTCGATCGGAAAGACATAGACCAAGTAGAGATAGAAAAATCCCAGCGAGAGAGCCAATATGATCAATCCGACAATAGGAGAACTTATCTCTATGCTTTTGGCAGAAAGTACAAGTTTTGTATCTTCCGTATCGATATTTTTGCTTTTTAGCCCCGCATAAAACTGTACCGCTGCAAAATAGATACCGGAAAATACCAGAAAAATGACAATCACGAACAATATCTCCGATGAGAGCAATTGCCACTCAAATACTCTGCTGCGATGCTCAAAGCCCCTGATCTTGTAATCATAGTAGGCCTGTAGAGATTGTTGATATTTTGAGCTTGTCGCCTGGCTGCTATCTGAAAATGGTGGGGACTCCGGAATGAGTTCATTATTTTCAGCATTTTTATGATCTTCCATAGAGGGTTCTTCGGAAGCAGTATCCTTTTTCAATACAACCTTTCCAGAGACAAGATCTTCTATCTTTTTTTTGGCCGCTTCATAACAGCCGTCCGATCTGTTCGCATCATGCTGGGGCGTGGCGCCATAGCCATAAAGGCCAGTGAGTGCTATCAAAATAGATACTTTTACTAACCACTTCATTGTCATATTCCTTTTTGATCTCAAATTTACGGCACAGCTAGATACTTTATAGTTTGGCTGCGTTTTTCTATCTGTTCAAAAATCGAGAGGTTGGCATCTTCAAAATTGATATAATTCTGAAATACCTGTTCGTCCTGAACCTGGGCCTTGATCACCTCCAACAGTTTTGAGGCATGAAAAAGTAACCAATTCTTCTCCTGGAGAGTTGCAGGCTCTTTAGGCATTGTTGCGCGCTGAACATTTGTGTAGATTTGAATTCCGCCATTCGGTCTCACAATGCGGCCATCCGGATATTTGATCGATATCCCTCTGTCGGTAATCGTCTTGATTACCCCATCACTATAGTGAATCTCTACACTGCCATCCGGCAAAATATTTTTATGCACCAAGCAGTGGCTTTGGTCTCCTGTTCTCGATCTTTGAAAAAAATTATCGATATATATTTTTCGTTTACGTGTCTCATTCTCGGCTGCAATCCTGGGAATAATCGGCAATTCACACCACTTCTTATGTGCTTCATAGTCATCCTGCCAAACCGGTGGATGGATCCCCGGCATATGATGATATTTTGCCAGATAAAACTGCCCTACTGCTTCTTCTGCATACTTTTTACAAAAAGTGCTGCCGGCTCCCCATATATATGTCGCACATAAACCTGTCAGTAAAATCAACTTGACAATATTTTTCTTTTTATTCAACAAATACATTTTGATACTCCTGAGTTTTTATTATCTCTAGAACCCGTTTAAACTTTCCACACTATATTCCAACTCATCTATCCCTTTGATCTGCTTGATCGTCTGCTCGAGTATGGTAATAGCATTGTCAAATGATCCGTGTGACAGATCAGTGAAATCGCCTTGAAGCGAGGTTTTGAC
>JANTGA010000123.1 GCA_024763175.1 Sulfurovum sp. | reverse complement strand
AAGGTAAGAAAAGGTGAAATGACCCTGGAGGATGTGGAGAAGGTAGATGAACTCGATATTGTACCTGTTCTGCAGAAGGTGGCCGAAGAACTCAATATCCAGTATGTAGATTTGGATGACTTCGATGTCGATATGCACTTGTTTAACAAAGTCCCTTATAAGCAGTTGATACGCTACAATGCGATGCCTATCGAAGAGACAGATCTCAGTATCCTGGTCTCGTTTGCCGATGCACTGGATATGGTAGCCAGAGATACCCTCCAGAGACTGTTTCCCAAAAAACCAATCCATATCGCTATCTCAAAACCATCGCAGATCAGGCAGATCCTGCAGCAGCTTGAAATGACGGAAAGTATCAAAGGACTCGTCGAAGAGATAAGAAAGGATTTGATCACTGCAGGCAGTGATGAGCAAAATGAAGAGTCTCCGGCTGTCTTGAAACTGATCGAAATCATTCTGAAGTCTGCCATAGCGTCCCGGGCAAGTGATATCCACGTGGAAGCGACAGAGAAAAACAGTATGGTTCGAGACAGGATCGATGGGATGCTGAGACAGAGTTTTATCTTTGACAAGGATATCTTCGCTCCCCTGGCATCGAGAATGAAACTTTTGTCAAATCTGGATATTGCCGAGAAGAGAAAGCCGCAGGATGGCAGATTTAGCGCTACCATCAACGGCAGAGAGTATGACTTCAGGGTTTCGTCGCTTCCGACACTTTTTGGAGAATCGATCGTTATCAGGATATTGGACAAAACAAAGGTCCTGATCAAGCTGGAAGATGCAGGCATGAGTACTATATCCTATGATAGGTTTTATAAAGCGATCCAGGCTCCATTCGGGATTATTCTGGTGACCGGGCCTACGGGAAGTGGTAAAACGACAACACTCTACGGTGCGCTCAACGCTATCAAAGATGTCAAAGATAAGATCATTACTGTCGAAGATCCGGTTGAGTATCAGATGAATGGTATCCAGCAGGTCCAAGTCAATGCCCATGTCGGTCTTGGTTTTGCCGATGCGCTGCGCTCTATCCTGCGTCAGGATCCCGACAAGATCATGGTGGGTGAGATACGCGACCATGAGACACTCAGGGTTGCGATCCAGGCTGCGCTGACAGGTCACTTGGTGATTTCGACCCTTCATACCAATGATGCGATCTCGGCAGTCAACAGAATCCTGGATATGGGTATAGAGAGCTATCTTGTGAGTGGTGCACTGGTTGGGATACAGGCGCAGCGTCTGGTCCGAAAAATATGCCCACACTGCAAAACAGAATTTATGCCTTCCGAAAAGCTCATTTCGGATATTCGAGAGTATTTGTCCGAAGAGCCGGTTTTTTATCGTGGCGAAGGGTGCAAAGAGTGTCAGCATTCCGGATATATGGGCAGGGAGATGATTTCAGAAGTTTTGCCTATCAGCGAAACACTTTCACGTATGATTGCCGCAGGGGCATCAAAAGAGGAGATGGGCAAGCAGGCTATCCAGGAAGGGTTTGTTTCCATGTTTGAAGATGGTATCAACAAGGCACTGGCGGGAGAAACCACACTGGAAGAAGTTTACCGCGTGGCAAGACTGTAATGAAGTATTATCAAGTTACACTGATCGATAAGGGTCGAAGACGTCAGGAGATGCTGTCTGCAGAGGATAAGATGTCAGTGATCCGCAGCGCGAAGCTGAAGTTTCCCAATGCGATTGTTTCAAAGGTAGTGGAGACATCCCCGCCTCTCTCGGATGTGATCGAAAATATTTCAAAGTCCATGAAGAAGTCATTCAGGAGCAAGATCAACATCAATGACAAGATATCAACAATACGACAAATTTCTGTCATGACAGATGCCGGCATCGCGATCAATGACACACTGGCCGATGTGGCAGACAATACGACCAACCATCAACTCAAAGAGATCTACAATGTGATCAGCAATGATATCAATGCGGGTAAAAGTCTGACGGATTCGATCTCGCAGTTCAAAGAAGAGTTCGGGCACGTCGCAGTAGCGATGACAAAGCTGGGGGAGCAGACGGGTAATATACCAGGATCGTATCACAAGCTGGCCGATATCCTGGAAAATATCAGAGACAATGCCGCCAAGTTCAAAAAAGCGATCCGCTATCCTCTGATCACACTCGCAGCCATGGGTATCGCTTTTACCATTTTGATTATGGTAGTGGTCCCAAAATTTAAAGAGATATTTGACCAATTCAAGACAGAACTCCCTCTGCCGACAAAGATCTTGTTGAATATCGAATATGTACTCAGCAATTATGGACTCTTTGTGCTGCTTGGATTGATCCTGCTGATTTACGCCGTGATCTATGCTTATAAAAACAGTGATGACTTCAAGTACCGTATCGACACGTTATTGATCCACCCGCGTTTTTATCTTATCAACAAAGTCATTTTCTACTCCACGATGTACAAGTATACGTTGGTCTTTGGAGAATTGATCAAAGCCGGTATACCCGTCTCCGAAGCACTGGATACTGCTGTAGGGATGGTGGACAACAGTGCGATCAAGGAGCAGCTCGAAACGGTCAATGCCAATATCGGCAGGGGTATGAATCTATCCGAAGCTTACGACCAGACAGGTTTGTTTGAAAACATGCTTTTGCAGATGATCAAAGCCGGAGAGACAGGCGGACAGCTCGATGCGATGCTTGGAAAGGTAACCAACTATTATGATATGCGTTTTCAGGATATCATCGACAACCTTTCGACCTATATCGAACCGATTATGATGTTTTTTATTGCCGGACTGGTGCTTTTGATGGCACTGGGTATTTTCATGCCGATGTGGGATCTTGGAAAGGCAGTCAAAGGATAAGCAGCCATTGCACAGTCCAAAAACGCCTCTTTGGGCGTGTGAACCTGCAAGTTGATACCTTGTAGCCTTAGAGTGTGTGGTGCTTCAGCGCCCTCTCGAGATCTTCGACCGTATCGATACCGAAGCTTTCGGTTTCTACTCCGGTCATCGCGATCTTGTACCCATGATAGAGGGCTCTGAGCTGTTCGAGTTTTTCGATCTCTTCGAGCGGAGCGGGGTGCAGGGCACAGAAGTTTCGCAGCGATCGCATGGTAAAGCCGTAGAGCCCGAGATGGCCTTTGTAGTGATCGAAATGGTGGTCGCGGGGGTAGGGTATCTTGGATCTGGAAAAGTAGAGTGCGATATCCGCTTCGTCTGTGACTACTTTGACGATATTGGGATCATCCGCTTCTGGGTTGCTGATCTGCTTGTAGGCGGAGTTCATCATGATGTCATGGTTATCGCGGTTTCCTTCTGTCAGTGTGTAGATTTTTTTGACGACTTCTGACTCGATGAAGGGTTCATCGCCCTGTACATTGATGATGATCTCATCTTCATCCAGCCCGAGGATCTGTGCCGCCTCAAAGATACGATCCGTACCGCTCTGATGCTGGCCGGAAGTCAATACAGCACGGATATCGTGTTGGCCGGCGATAGCGATGACCTCCGGTGCATCGGTGGCGATGGTGACTTCATCGATCTCGTCAACTGCCATCGCTGTGCGTATCACCATGGGGATGCCGGCGATGTCAGCCAATACTTTATTGGGGAAGCGGCTGGAGCCGATACGTGCGGGAATGATGATCATAGATAAGCCTTTTTGTATAGTATGTAGTAATTTTACACTCTCTATGCTAAAATACCGCACTCAATACCCCAGACCAGGCAAAGAAGGCGGATAGATATGAAACAGGCACTTTTTCTTCTCAATATGGGAGGAGCCAACAACCTCGATGAGATCGAACTCTTCCTGGACAATATGTTTGCCGACAAAAA
>JANTGA010000122.1 GCA_024763175.1 Sulfurovum sp. | reverse complement strand
GGGACAGCTTCAGCTGCGATGGAGGCGGTACTCCAGGGGATACCTGCGATCGCTGTTTCGCAAGTCTGCATCGATAAGTGTGAAAATATTGATCTGCTTGGCTATGATCTTGCCAAATCCGTCATCGCAGACTTGGTCGAGCGTATTCTCCACTCTGACTTTCCGCTCCCTGAGAGAAAATTTCTCAATATCAATATCCCTCCGATTCCCATCGATCAATGCCAGGGATACAAGATCACACGGGCAGGCAATCGCTACTATGGCAACGATGCACAGCTGCACCGCAATCCGCGCGGACTCGAATACTACTGGATCGGCTTGCCACATCTCGACTGGCTCCCCGCCGGAGGGCATATCACTGATTTTGAAGCGATCAACCAACACTATGCTTCCATCACGCCGATCCATCTCGATATGACCAGCCATGATGATATCGAAGCGCTGGAGTCCTGGCTGTGAGGGGTGAATGATGAGATTTGAGCGTTGCCGGATGCTCTTTGGAGAGGAGGATTTCGCCAAACTGCAGCGTGCCAAAATATTGATCCTGGGTGTCGGCGGTGTCGGAAGCTATGCACTCGACTGCCTCTATCGCAGCGGCATCACGCATATCACCATCCTCGACTACGACACCTATGACGAGACCAATCAAAATCGCCAGATCGGCAGCGAAGCAGTAGGCAGACACAAAACCCAGCGTCTCACCGAACTCTATCCCGGGATCACGGCGATCCATCAAAAAATGGATCTGGCCTGGGTCGAATCCTTCGACTTTGACCCCTATGATCTGATCATCGATGCCGCCGATACGAGCAGAGTCAAGATCGAAACTGCCAAAAAGGTTTACAAAAAGCTCATCATGTCCCTGGGATCGGCCAAACGCTACGACAGCAGCAAAATCGAAGTCGCCTCTATCTGGAAAAGTCACGGAGATGCTCTGGGACGAAAAATACGCAATGAGTTAAAAAAAGCAAGGTTCAACCGCAACTTCACCGTCGTTTTTTCGCCGGAACAGGACCAGTGCGCAGAAAAAGGAAGCTGCGTCGCTGTCACCGGTGCCTTCGGATTGACACTCTGCTCCGAAGCGATCAAAAAGATTATCAACGGGCCCCTTTGATCCTTGAGCAGTTCAAGAGCTTGAATTTAAAATTTATTAATATTCTTATCATTTTATGATATGATTAATGCACTATTCTTATCAAGGCACACAGGTGAAAGAAAAAAATGGATTTGGGAACACGCCATATCGAGGAGCTTGCAGGCAAAGGGTTACTGCAAGAAATAGAAGGTCATAGGAAAAGAAGTACTTTGGGGATATCTTGAAAAACAATAATTACAAACAAGTTGCCGAGATTCTGGCGCGATCATCGCATACGGTGGCTTTTACAGGGGCGGGTATCTCAGTGGAGAGCGGTATTCCTACATTCAGGGGACCAACAGGCCTCTGGAGTCATTACGATCCCCATATTCTTGATATCGACTATTTTACAAATCACCCCAATGCTTCCTGGGGAAAAATCAGGGAGATCTTCTATGATCATATGCTCAATGTAGAACCAAATGACGCACACCGTTTTCTGGCATGGCTTGAAAAGCAGGGTCTTCTCAAGGCTATTATCACTCAGAATATCGACAATCTCCACCAAAAAGCCGGCAGCCGGAATGTCATAGAGTACCATGGTACGGCAAAACATCTGACTTGTCTGACTTGCAGGGGCAACTACGAAGCAGAAGAGATATCCCCGAAGTCCCTTCCTCCTTTATGTCCAAGCTGCAACGGCCTGCTAAAACCCGACTTCGTTTTTTTCGGTGAACCCATTCCTGCGTCAGCACAGGAGCGCTCTCACTATCATTGTACGCATGCCACCTGCTTGCTTATCATCGGTACCACCGGTGAGATCATGCCTGCAAGCCAACTTCCCTATTTGGCCCCAAAAGGCTGCGATATCATCGAGATCAATATCGAGGAGTCCAGCTACACTTCGACGCTGACCGATATTTTTCTGAATGACAAAGCGGGAAGTGCATCAAAAAGGCTTTGGTCATTGATGGAATGACAGGGAGACTATCATGAAAGCATTGATCATCAGCGCGAGTCGTTTCGAAGATTCCGAACTTCAAATTCCACGCGACCGACTGCACGATGTATTGATCCTTCCGGGCGGAAAGGCACCAGAAGCGATCAGGAAAGAGCAAAATGCCCTGAAGATTGTCCGTCAATTTTTCAATTCAAACAAGCCGGTTGCGACGATATGTCACGGTCCCCAGATAGTGATATCGGCAGGATTGATGAGGAGCAGGCATGCGACTGGCTACCAAACAGTAGCGAAAAGGGTCGGGTGACAACAACAACATAATAAAGTCTTGAGATACCCTTGCTATGGTGGAAGTACCTAAAAATTAAAAGAGCCAGTCCATACATCTCCGGCTATAGAAAAATATTGACTTCCTATAGTGATACTGATATAATAAGTAAAAAAGTAAGGATATAAAATATGGCACTTTCAGCAAAAAAAGCAGAAAAAATCACCGTAACGATCCCGTATGAACTCAAAGAACAGCTGAATGCGCTCAAAGATGAACTTCAGACCAGTATGTCAGCAATCTACAAAGATGCCCTGAAAACTTATGTGGAACAAAAAGAGGTAGAGAAGTGGAAGAAGGCAGCAGCACTGATGGCTGACGAGTATGAAAATAATCCGGAGTTGCGTGATTGGGTAGAGTTTGAGGAGGGGTTTTATGACGATAAAACAGTCTGAGATATGGCTGGTCAATCTCGATCCCACTATCGGTACAGAGATCAACAAAACTAGACCTTGTGTCGTGATCGGTGATGATGCGATAGGGAAACTCAAATCCAAAACTGTCTTGCCCCTGACTGGATGGAGTGAAAACTATACGACTGTTCCCTGGATGGTAAAGTGCGAACCAACATCATTGAATCACTTGACGAAAAACTCTGCTATCGATGCTTTTCAAATACGCAATCTTTCCACCAAAAGATTTGTCAAAAAAGTCGGAGAGATCGATGAGGCACTGCTCTTTAAGGTGCATTCGATTGTGGCTAAAACTTTGTCAGTGAAATATAGACTTGTTCACGCATAAAAACAACACAAAATAGGTTCAATATCAAATCATTTTCTTCGTGCGATGTTTTTGTCGGGGTCAGGAGACCATAGTCTACCAAAACTAGGCATTTTTCACTTTTTTCTTCTTCGAAAATGCCCTTACATTTTATCGTGGAATCATCTATACTATCTGCTGCGAGCCCGGATGCTGCAATAGGATGCATCCAGGCAAAGTGATAAGATAAGGATAAAATATGAAACGAATAATATTACCTGCTCTCCTCTTTAGTAATGTACTGGTGTCCAAAAATGTAGTATCTGAAAGTATCTTTTTGTCTGATGACGGTCTTGAAGCCCTGAATCCAAAGGCAGAGAGTGACAAGCCTACAGAAGCCAAAAACGATCATGCACTCTCCCCGATCGTGCAAAGGCAGAACGGTTTGTTTGATCAGCACAAAGAGGTAGATTATACTGCAATGTACAAAATCTATCAAGTCGAAAGTATTTTTCAGTCGCTTCAGCAGAACCCAATCGAGAAGCGTTTACTTTCAAAAAATGCAGAAGGATCGGCAGAGCAGGATCCATATGCTCTCAGCGAGTCTCTGCTGAAAGAAGCGAAACATCATTTAGGCAAACGCTATGTCTGGGGAGCGGTAGGACCGAGCAGGTTTGACTGCTCAGGCTTTACCTCTTATGTCTGCAAAAAAAATGGTATCACAATCCCCAGAACATCCATCATGCAGGCAAAAGTAGGCAAAAA
>JANTGA010000121.1 GCA_024763175.1 Sulfurovum sp. | reverse complement strand
CGTTGCAACTTCAGATGCCAATACTGTATGCCGGAGAAGCCATTTTCGTGGGTGCCCAAAGAGAACCTGCTCTCTTTTGAGGAGCTGTTTTTATTTATCAAAGTCGCCATTGATGAGGGTGTGACAAAGATTCGGATCACCGGGGGTGAACCGCTTTTGCGTGAAGGGCTCGATACCTTTGTCAAAATGATCCACGACTATAAGCCTGATATCGATCTTGCCTTGACGACCAATGGCTATCTTCTTCCCAAAACAGCACAGAAGCTCAAAGATGCAGGGCTCAAGCGGCTCAATATCTCGCTGGACTCACTCAAGCGTGAAGTGGCGCAGCAGATCGCACAGAAGGATGTCCTGGACCAGGTACTCAAAGGGATCGACAAGGCGCTGGAAGTAGGCTTGGGTGTCAAGATCAATATGGTGCCGCTTAAAGGGATCAATGACAATGAAATTTTGGATATTTTGGCCTATTGCAAAACGAGGGATATCAAGGTGCGCTTCATTGAATATATGGAAAATCGCCATGCCAACATGTCGCTGAGAGGCATGCATGGGCGGGAGATACTCGACAGAGTCAAAGAGGGGCATACGATTCGGGCACTGGGCCGAGAGGGTGCCAGTCCCTCCTTCAATTATGCGCTGGAGGATGGGACTGAATTTGGACTGATTGATCCGCACAAGCATGACTTTTGCGAAAGCTGCAACCGTATCCGTTTGACAGCCGAGGGCTTTTTGATCCCCTGTCTCTACTTTGATGAAGCGATGAGTATCGCAGCAGCAGTCAAAAAGGGTGACATTGAAGGGGCATCACAGGTCTTGGCACAAGTGCTCAAGGATAAGCCCAAAGAGAATCGATGGAGTGAGTCCTCCATGGGAGAAGAAGATATCTCTGCAAGAGCCTTTTACGAGACAGGAGGCTGATTGTTTTATCTGGTCGAACAGTTCTTCTCTCTACAGGGGGAGGGGAGATATGCCGGAGTGCCCTCCTATTTTCTGCGCACGGGCGGGTGCAACCTCAGTTGTCCCGGCTTTGGGGCAGACTATGAAGTCGATGGCGAGATGAAACAGGGCTGCGATACCTATTTTGCTGTTGACCGCACGTTTTCTTCACAATGGGCCAAGGTAGAAGATTCTGGGCAATTGATCACTGATCTCAAAAAAGAGTTCGCCAAGATAGGGTATCAGCCCCATGTGGTGATCACGGGCGGCGAACCGCTGATCTATTGCCATGACAAGCTCTTTTATGCAGTGATCGAGTGGCTGGTTTTTGAAGGTGTGAAGATCACCTTTGAGACCAATGGGACAGTTGGGATAGATTTTGCGCAATTCCCCGCTTACAGAGAAGTTACCTTTGCTCTTTCTATCAAGCTGACCAACAGTGGAGAGCCAAAAGAGAAACGGATCAACAGTGAAGCATTGAGGGCCATAGGGCACCATGCCGAAGAGTCGTTTTTTAAATTTACGATCGACAGGGCATTGGTGGAGACGACAGCCTATGATGAGATCGCGGAGATAACGGCACCCTTTCCCGGCAGTGAGATCTACTGTATGCCGGTAGGAGAGAGCAGAGATACGATCTGGAGAAATGATGAGGCGGTTTTTGCATTTTGTATGCAGCATAACTTCAGATACAGTGATCGTCTTCATATCCGGGTTTTTGATACTACGCAGGGGGTTTAAATGATCATACGCAAACTGTTTAAATTTGAAAATGCCCATATTGTACGGGGATGTTCGACACAACGCTGCAGTGAGAATATCCATGGACACTCCTACAAGGTCGAGGTGCTTCTGGAGTCCAACTATCTCGATCATGGCCAAATGGTCTATGATTTTGGGCTTATGAAGCGCTCCATCAAGACAATGATCGATGCATTCGATCATGCGATCACGCTTTGGAACGGGGATGATCCGGAATATACAGTCCAGATGAAGCGCTTCAGTCATCGGTGGATTGAGTTGCCCGTATCCCCCTCTGCCGAACAGTTTGCACGGGTGATTTATCTGATCGTGGAACGCATTCTGGTATGTACGCAGATGCGAAATGGTGAACGGGACGTGCAGCTGCACAGTGTGATTGTGCACGAGACAGAGACAGGCTATGCGCAGGCCTTCGGAGAGGATGCTCATAGTGAACGAATGGGAAAAATCACTCTGAGTGAAATATGCTTTTCAAAGCAGGTATGTGATGAATGGTACGACCCAAAACTCTGGGGAAAACTGCTTGCCCACGATACGCTTGTGAATCCGAAAAAAATTTAGAGACATGCAACATTGTTTCGCTATGATTGTCTTACCCCATATAAAAGGATGAGAAAATGAAAAAAATTGCAGCAGTATCGCTGATAGCAGCGGGTTTATTGTTTGTAGGATGTGTCGAAGAGAAAAAGGCTCCGGAAAGCACGGCAGCAGCAACAGAAACAAGCACAGCAGCTGAGGCAAGTGCAACAGATGCAGCCAGTGCTACGGTAGAAAAGGCAAAAGTAGCCACAGAAGATGCCACTGCTCCTCAAACAGAAGCAAAAGAGTAATCGTCAACAGAAGATCGCCATCCTGATCGGTTTCAGGATGGTGCGGTAAAGATATCCTTTTTCTCACACGAAAAAACCCCCCATTTTATCGGCAGCATTTTGACGATCGTTCCTTCTTGGAGAAGAGAGACTTCGGGCATTGTAATAATGAGTCCATCCGCCTGCGGCAGAGGAGAGACCATGCCCGGAGACTGTTGGGCGAGCGGCAGAAAGCCTGAGCCGTTATAACTGCCGAGCAGGGTCGTAAATCTTCCGGGCCTGATGGTGTGTGATGCTTGTATCCTGGTTTCGACAAAGCCGTGATAGGGCGCACTGCTTCCGGCGAGTTTGCGGATGATAAACTTGACAAAGAGTTCATAATTGACCATCGCTGCGAGAGGATTGCCCGGCAAGTTGACGATCACTGTCTTGCCCACAGCGCCGATCGTTGTCGGCTTGCCTGGTTTGATAGCGATACCGCTGAAGAAGGTCTCCATGTCCAATTGCGCAAACGCCTCCTTCGTGAAATCTTTATCGCCGACACTGACTCCTCCGCTGGTGATGATGAGGTCTGCATCGAGTGCTTCGCGGATGCAGGACTTGAGGGAGTCTATCGTATCTCCGCTCCCGCCGATATAGTGTACGTCACAGCCCAGCTCTTTTGCCCGGGCCAGAAACATCGGTGCGTTCGAGTTGTAGAGTTGATGTGACTCGATGCGCTCAAAGTGCGGTCGCAACTCATCCCCCGTACCAAAAACAGCCACCCTGACTTTACGTATGACAGCGATGTGGGTGACACCCTGACTGGCCAGCAGCGCCAGGGTATAGGCAGTGACCGTTTCTCCGTTGCGAAGATAGGTTTTCCCCTGCTTGAGGTCTTCTCCTGCATGGCGTATATGTGCAAGCGGCCGTACTGTACGGGGCAGCTTGATCTGTGTTCCGTCGATCTCTACCTCTTCGATCGGGACGATCGCTTCACAGCCTTTCGGGACAGGTGCACCGGTCATGATCCGAATCGCTTCCCCCTTTTGGAGGGTATGGTGCGCTTTGTCTCCGGCATAGATGACAGTACTACTGCTGACACAATCTCCCTGATCATTGCATTTGACAGCATAGCCATCCATGGCAGAGTTGTCAAAACGGGGCAAGTCAAAGAGAGCAGTATAGTCTGATGCGACAGTGCGCCCAAGACTTTCTTCGATCGGAACTATTTCCGCAGAGAGGGATGAAATGCGATGATCAAGTCTTTCAAATGCTTCGATGATAGAGACTGCCATAATGGTTGACCTTTGAGTGGTTTTCAATGATTATAGCAAAATAGAGTATAATT
>JANTGA010000120.1 GCA_024763175.1 Sulfurovum sp. | reverse complement strand
TGGCAGGGGTCGCTCAGGCGCTGCTGCGGAACTATTTTGATGACACGATTCACAATGATGATGATATCAGGCAGGTGACAGAGGCACCTCTGTTGGGGCTTATTCCACATTTCAGAAAAAAGGTAGAGGGACTTCGGGCTCTTGAGTCGCCCAAGTCCGGTGTGGCGGAAGCATTCAGAAACCTGCGCACCAACCTTCAATTTATGGCTGCCGGGAAAAGTTCACAGGTCATCGCTGTCACATCTACGGTAGGGGGCGAGGGCAAGACGGAGCTCTGTGCCAATCTCGCAGGCATCATCAGCCTAACCGGCAAGCGGGTCATCGTGCTCAACCTGGATATGCGCAAGCCGACACTGCACGAAAGATTTGGGCTCGAGAATGAGCAGGGTATGAGCACAGCACTCTCCTACCATACGGCAATTTCTCAAGTGATCCAGCACAGCAAATATAAAAATCTGGATATTATTGCATCTGGGCCGATTCCGCCCAATCCAAGTGAGTTGATCCAGGGCAAGCGGATGGAGGAGTTGATCGAGATGCTCAGGGCGGCTTATCAGGTGATCATCCTGGATACTCCGCCAGTAGGGTTGGTGACAGATGCGAGGACGCTGATGAGTCTCTCGGATATTTCGATCTATCTCCTGCGCGCAGGCCGATCAAAAAAAGCTTATCTCCGCCAGGCTGACGCGCTTTTCCAGGGTGGCACAATCCATGGATTCAGTATCGTTCTCAATGATGTTGAGATGACAAAAGAGGGCTACGGTTACGGCTACGGCTATTATGAGGAGGAAAAATGATCGGCAAACTATTTTCGTGGGGAAAAACAAAAGAAGAAGAGCATGTACCCGGTGGTCCGAAGATTGATATGCATTCGCATTTGATACCGGGGATCGATGACGGCTCCAGGAGTATGGAGGAGAGCCTCAGGCTGCTTGGAGCGATGCAGCGGCTTGGCTATGAAAAAGTGATCACCACACCCCATGTGATGGCTGATGCATACAAAAACAGTACCCAGACGATCAGAGACGGTCTCAAGGCAGTGAGAGCGGCGGCACAGAAGGAGGGTATCGATATGGAGATTGGTGCTGCAGCAGAGTACTATATGGATGAGGAGTTGATCGCACGGCTGGAGAGAGATGATATCCTGGCGATTCATGGGGAGTATCTGCTCTTTGAAACCTCTTATGTCTCCAAGCCGATGAGCTTCGAAGATGTCGTCTTCGAGATCGGAGCCAAGGGCTACAAGCCGATATTGGCCCACCCGGAGCGCTATCGTTATATCACTGATCCGGACAAATCCTACAAACGCATGAAAGAGCTTGGGATCTATTTCCAGCTTGATATTAACTCGCTGGGCGGACACTATGGCAGGCAGGCCAAAAAGCTTGCAGAGTATCTGGTCGAGCACGGGATGATCGACTTTCTGGGCAGCGATGTGCACCACCGAAAACATGTCGACTTCCTGGGCAGAGTCTTTGAGAGCCCAAGCTATCAGAAGCTATGGAAAAACAATACAATCCTCAATGAAACACTGCGCTGAAGACGTCGTCTACGCTTTGTGTTCTTTTGGCTTTCCGCAGCTGCGATTTTGGCGGCGGATCATAGCCGCAGCATAGAAGTAGACGACGACGATATTGAGCAAAAAGAGGATGAGCAGTACGGCGCTTTCATGGTTTTTGGAAAATTGCAAACCCGTCAGAGAGTAGATCGCCTGCATAATGATCAGGAAAAGCACTGTTTTTCGGGTATTGCCGGCAAAAAATTCGTGCAGGATATGGTGCAGGTGACAACGATCCGCAGAGAAGATTCCGCGCTTCATCCGTACACGCCTGATGATCGTTACAGCTGTATCGATGATGGGCAGTGCTGCGAGAAAGAGGATGGCGATAGCCGGGATATAATCGAGCGATTTGATCGCCACTGTCGTGATAGCAAAGCCCAGCATCAACGAGCCGCTATCCCCCATAAAGATCGATGCCGGATGCCAGTTAAAAAACATGAAGGCAGCGACTCCCGCCATAAAAGAACCCGAAAGTACCATCATAAACTCATCACTGTTTTGGTATCCGATGACAAAAAAACTCGACAAAATCACCAGGCTGACACCACCCGCCAATCCATCGAGTCCATCGATGAGATTGAGCGCATTGGTGAAGGCTAGAACCGCAAAGAGGGTAAAGGGCAGCGCAAACCATCCCAGATGGATCGGAAAGCCAAAAAAGGTCCCGATATCAGTGATGACCAGTTTGTCGACATAGATCAGCATCGTACTGATACCCATCACGACAAACTTCATCCCGGGTGATGTATCACTGTGATCGTCCAGCACCCCGATCGCAAAGACCACCCCGATCGCCAGGATGACCCAGGAGTAGTTCTGGACCAAGACAGGATGAAAGAGGGGTGCGATGATCATCACCGCAAGAAAAAACCCGATACCGGCACCTCGGGGTGTCTGCTTATGATGCGAGCTGCGCTCATTGGGTATATCGACCAGCCCGAGCCGGGGTGCATAATGGATCAGAATTTTGATAAAGAGGAGAGAGAGCAAAAAAATCAAAACAAGTTCAATGAGCATCTTTTCTCTCTCCTCTGCATATCTGTTCGTGAGGCAAATAGCTATACTTCTCTGCATTCGGGCCGATAGTAAGGAGAGAGCTTTTGATAGTGTCTACTTCATTTTTGCTCAAACGGATCGATGATCCAAACTTTTGGTGTATATTTTTCATCCGATGATTATACCATAAGCGATCCTACTTCTGTAAATAGTTTAGTTACGAAAATGCTAATGTGTGATTGTGTTCGAAGGTGATTGTCGGCCGAACCATCAGTGTCATACGACTTAAGTTTAAAATAAGTATATTTCTAATAATATATGTACATATATTATCAAGGGGGAAACTATGATATCACTTGGAGTATCGCAAGCTCAAGCACAATTTACACAAATTTTAAATCAAGCAGTGTTGATAGTTGATAAAAAATCTCACCATAAAAAAGCAGTTATTTTGCCGTACGATGTGTACCTGAAGTTGATTGCTGACGCGGATACTAAAGCTAATAAGCTAGACGATGGTATTTTTTCTAAATTTGTTGGCATTTTGGATGATGATTTTCAAACAAATGATGCTAAATACAACAAGATAGTAAATTAGATGAAGATTTTTATAGATACAAATATTTTTCTTGATTTGATATTAAAAAGAGAAATGTATCCATATTCACTCATTATTTTTAACGCAATTGATCAAAAAATGATTGAAGGCGTTATCTTGGATATAACTATTTTAAATATAGATTATATTGCAAGTAAACAGGCTAAAAATATAAAAGAGTTTTTGCTTACTGTGAATAATACATTTACAGTAGAAGGTGCTTCAAATCTTTTGATAAAAGAAGCATTAGAAATAGAAAATAATGATTTAGAAGATAATTTACAATATGTAATCGCTAAAAAATCTAAAGTAGATTTAATCGTTACAAATGATAAAAGATTTTATAAAGATAGTTTAAAAACAATGACAAGCAAAGAGTTTGTTAAGGGATATGTGTATTCAATGCACTCCTGATGTCAGCAGAGAAAATCACAAAAAACTATATCGATAAGCGTTAAGAGGATAAAATACTAAAAAAGGACTAAAATGACTTTGGACTCCACGATCTTCGTCGCCGGCGGTACCGGGCTGGTAGGTAGCGCCATAGTCAAATCATTGCTTGCCAAAGGCTACACCCGTGTCATCTCCAACTATCACGAACGAAAGCCCAAAAACAGTGATATAGCGTATTATCCGCTTGATTTGACCAATCAGCAGAATGTGGAGTACTTCTTCGAGACTTTCAAGCCCGAATATGTCTTCCTTGCA
>JANTGA010000119.1 GCA_024763175.1 Sulfurovum sp. | reverse complement strand
TTGCAGGAGAACACAATCCGAAGGTACTGGCAAAATTGAGAGATTACCGTATCAAAGCCGATGAAGAGACCATTGCCAAATCATTGGTCGGTGACTAAAAGGGGAACATCTTTTTACCTTGAAGCAGGCTGTTGATCTTTATCGTTATTATGGAATACATTGCAAAACAAATGGAGATTTTTAGAGAGAATGAGGCATTAAAAAGTGCACAAAAAATACTTGAAAGACAGAGAGAGCAGGTAGCCAATATTTTTTTTGAAAATAACCGAGATTTGAAAAATACACTGGATAAGATAAACAAAATAGAGATACCCCCGTTTAAAATAGATGCATCCACCAAGAAGATAATTGATGATGCGGCAAGAACACACAAGAGCTAGCTACCTCTTCCATCCATTGATATGGTAATGCTGCGTATATCACTCCACCACGATCGGTACGCTCCCTGCCTGTCTGATATGCAAATGGCTGGCATGGACGGTGACGATATCGCCGTCGAGTTCGAGCATATTGTATTCATTGTTCAGATCGATCGTGATATCTTGAACTTCACCGTAAAAACTTCCGAACTTTTTGATGATGCGCAGGGGCGTGAAGATAAAAAATCTTGTCGAGCTCAGGAGCATAAAAGGGGTCATAATGAGATGCGCAGGAAAGAGAAAAATAGCACCGAGGATGTATTTGGTGATACCGTGTTCCAGCCAGCCGAAACGAAAAGTTTCAGAGAGAAGGATATGCTGAAGATCACCCATATTTCCGGCTGAAAAGAGGAAGACATCATCATTGAGTCTGAAGAGGTGATGTTTTTCGATTGTGAGTCTTTCCTGATGGGCGATTTTCTGAAGGATCGTATCGACAGGGGCTACGCGATGGATCTTGGCAACGACATTGAAGGAGCCGATAGGGTTGAGGATGAAGGCAGGGGGTGAGCGGAGGTTGTGCAGCTGTTTGAGGACACGTCGGATCGACCCGTCTCCGCCGTTGATGATGACATAGCTGTATTGCTCGATATCGTGGTGCTTTTGGAGCGATGAAGCATCGATCGATACAATATCGAGACCCTCATATCGGATCTCTTCTCCTACGGATAGAATCTTCATCTTTTCTAACTCCCCGCCAAAATCTGAATTGATACTCCATTCATATGGAAAATCATACATTTTAACTTGTTAAGGGTAGGTTATTTATGGTATTCTAGCGCTATGAAAATCAGAGTGAAAAATGAAGATGAACTTGATCACTATATCATCTGTCATAAATGTCATACCCTGCAGAAGGAAGTACCCATAGCAGATGGTGCAAAGGCATTATGCAGTCAATGCGGTGTTGTTCTGTATCATCGGGACAGCAGGCTTATGGATCATGGGCTGGCATTGAGTATGACGGGGTTGATTTTTTTTCTTCTGGCAAATGCTTTTCCTCTTGTGAGAATCGATATACTGGGAAGTGAGCGTTTTATCTCGATCACTTCGATGATCGCTTCATTGATAGAGAGCGGTTATTATCTTGTGGGACTGTTTGTTGCCTATCTGATCTTTATTTTTCCTCTGATGATTTTTTTGCTCTATATTTTGATTTTTTCTCTGATGAAGGGAGGCAAAGGTAAAACTATGACCAAAGATCTTTTGATTCTTCTCTCGCGTATACAGCCCTGGCATATGAGTGATATATTTCTGATCAGTATTTTGGTGGCGATCGTCAAACTTTTTGGGATGGCTGAGATACATTTCGGTATCTCATTTTGGGCATTGATTGTTTTTGTTTTGATCGATACTTATATCACACGCAGCATCCACTTGGGAGAGCTGTGGACCCTGCAAAAGCAAGTTTACCGATCCAAAAAGGAGAATCCAGCCTGTGTGCGTGATTGATACTGACGATCTGATACCCTGTCCTGTTTGCGAAGCAGTCAATATCGATAAAAAGAAAAATAATACGTGTCGCAGATGCGGGTCGGCAATCCACCACCATAGGAGTACCCCGACAGAAAAAAGTTGGGCATTTTTGATCACGGCAATCATTTGCTATATACCGGCCAACCTTTATCCGATGATGCTGGTCGATCAGTTTGGTTCAGAGAGTGGAAGTACGATTATGGGGGGAATTATGGAATTGTGGGGACACGGGGATTATCCCATTGCACTGATCATTCTGCTCGCATCAATCTTCGTACCAATCAGCAAGTTTTTGATGCTCGCCTATTTGCTGGTCAGCGTGAGAGATCCCTTGAGAGGGGAAATTAGAGTCAATAGACATAAAGTATACTATTTTACCGAACTCATCGGTCCATGGTCGATGGTTGATGTCTTTGTCGTGGGGATACTGGCAGGATTGGTCCATCTCAATAGCGTGAAGATTATCGCCGGTACGGCAGCGACTGCATTTGCGCTCTCTGTCATTTTCACTCTTTTGGCAGCTCATGCTTTCGATACAAAACTCATTAGGGGGAACCGCTAAATGTCTGAAGAACTACCTGAAATCCAAGAGTCCAACAGACTTAATTTTCTCACATCGATCTGGATCGTTCCGCTTGTAGCGATTGTGATCGCATTGTGGCTTGCCTTTCAATATGTTACAGAATTGGGCCCAAAGATCGAAATCACTTTTCAGAACAATGAAGGACTTAAGGCAGGACAGAGTCAAGTGAAGTTTAGAGATGTGCCTATCGGAAAAGTCGAGAAAGTGATGCTGGGCGAAGATGGTAAAGGTGTCAAAGTAATCGCCAGAATCAACAAAGAAGCTGTCGACTATCTCAACGAAGAAGCAAAATTTTGGATTGTCAAGCCCGAGGTGGGTATCGGGGGTATATCTGGCCTGGACACCATACTGACCGGTACTTATATCAATATGATCAGTGAGAAAAAGACGATGAATAAAAAGAAATTTATCGGTCTTGAGCAGCCTTACCGTCTGCTTGAAGAGGGTGACTATTTCCATCTCAATGCTTCGTCTTCCTATAACCTAAAGAAAGGCACACCGGTATTTTTCAAAAGTATGAAAGCGGGCTATATCGAATATATTACCATTGCGCTGGATGGACAAAGTGTCGATGTGATTGTCTATATTGATAAAACATATATTCCCTATATTCATACGGATTCGAAATTTTGGGTACAGAGCAGCGTCGCTATCGATTATCTGAATGGGCAGCTTAATCTCAATGTAGCACCTCTCTCCAATATCGTTCGCGGGGGGATAGAGTTTTCTTCTTCTGGTGATGATGCAGGCAAAAAGGTGCCCTATGATTATATTTTTCGACTTTATAAAGATAGTGCTGTCGCAGCCGAAAAAAAGATAGGAAAAGGCGGAAAGGCGATCAAAAAGTACCATATGATTTTCAATGAATCCACGGCAAAGCTGAAAAAGGATGCTTCCGTCAAATATGATCAATATGATGTTGGACGCGTGGAAGATATCACCTACTCATACGACCAAAAAAGCCATCAATTGAGTGGAGATGCGCTCGTCTCTATCGATACTTCAATTTTTTATGACAAGAACGATACCAACCACACAGGTGAAGAGAATCTGGAAAAAGCAGTCACAGAAGGCCTCAGTGCATCAATACAAGAGCATGATCCCATCAGTGGCTACCTCTACATCAATCTTGATTTTGTCGAGTCCAATAGAAGCAAAAGAATTGTGTATCAGGGGCGTCAAGCCTTTTTCCCAACAGTGTCTACTCAGGGCGGGGGGATTATGCGTGGCTTGAACGGATTGATCGATTCGATACGAAAGCTGCCGCTCGAAAGCCTGATACGCTCTATCAGTAGTACTTCAGATAATTTATCAGGACTTTTGAAGGATAACAGACAATCGATGCAGCAGCTTCTATCTGATTTGAGTAAAACACTCGATGGGATAAACAGCATGGTGGGCACGAAAGAGTTTGCGAGAATTCCG
>JANTGA010000118.1 GCA_024763175.1 Sulfurovum sp. | reverse complement strand
TTGGCCTGTATGTGGACAGGGAGAATGGGCGCTTTCATCTTGGATGCTATGGTGTAAAACCCGCTTTTCCACCTGGAATCCTTGACACCATTGGGCCTGACGCGACTCACTTCTCCCGAGGGGAAGATAATAACGGCCTTCTCTTCCGAAAGTGCCTGATAGATACTTTTGACACTCTTTTTATCCATTTTTTCATTGATATTGTCGATGGGGATCAAGAGATCTGACGTATTTTCAAATGCCTGCAAAAAAGAGTTGGCAACGATCTTGATATCTTTGCGGATGTCACTGACCAGATACAGGAGCGCCATCGCGTCAAGTGCCCCAAGGGGATGATTGGCCACAATGACAACGCGTCCATACGAAGGAATGTTGTTGAGTTCATTTTTGCTGATCTGGATATCAATATCAAAATAGTCCAGTATTGCCTCGATAAAAGCAAAAGAGCTTTTGTATCTGTTTTCCGTCAGAAAGTCATTGACCTGTTTTTCATGAAACAGGTGCTTGAGCACCTTAAAGAGCGGCTGTTTCAGCAAGTCAGGTGCGCGTACAACCTTGGGGTAATGATGTGTGATATAGCTTTCGACACTCAGCTGCATCAGGCTACCCGGTAGATATCATTGAGTGCATAAAGCAGTCTCTTGTAGACCTCTTTTGCTTTCAGTTTCTCTGCAAAAGCTCCCTCCACGATATCCCACTCTTCATAGATGATCTCGAAAGCCTCCTGCTCCTCGATACGATAATACTTTTGGAGATGTTTGGCTAATTTTACAAGTTTTTGTTCCGTAACTACCGCACGCTCATGATGCATCATCAATCCTTCTGTTTTGATGGAGCAATCATAAGATACAGTGGTTACATTTTAGTAACTACCATGCTGCAAAAAAACACCTGATTCGCCGATAGACTGATCACTTTCTCCCTCTTCCTGGTCAATATCGTTTACTGAACTAAGTTAGTTTATACCCCACACCCCAGACTGGAAGAAAATAGTTTTTGATGCCTTCGGGGTCGATCTTTTTTTTGAGTCGATTGATCGCCACATTGATCGTCTTGTCGTGAAAGTTTTCGCCCCCGCCACCCCAGACTTCTTCGCGAAGATATTCACGGTCCAGAGCGATATTGGGACTTCTGACAAACGTATGAAGCAGCTGAAATTCTAGATTGGTCAGTGCGATCTTTTTGCCGTCAACCTCTGCCTCTTTGCTTTCCAGATCGAGCCGGATATCTCTAAATCTGAGCCGCACCACCTGGCCCATGCCGCTGCGTCTGAGGAGCGCATTGACCCGCAAACAGAGCTCTTTGAACTGGAAGGGCTTCGTGATATAGTCATCGCCGCCACTCTCAAATCCCTTCTCCATCTCATGCATCTTGTCTTTGGCTGTCAGAAAAATCACCGGGGTATCATATCCCTCGCTTCTGATTTGCCGGACAAACTCACTCCCCTCCAATCCGGGCAGGTTTCGGTCCACGATCAGCAGCGCCGGAGACTCCTCCTCTATGAAGCGCTTGACATTTTCGGCAGAGCAAAACCCCGTCACCGCGTAGCCTTCAGCCGAAAGGTGATACTCGATCAACTCCAAAATATCCTCTTCGTCTTCGATCACGACGATCTCTATCTCATCTTTTTGCATCTCTCATCCTTTATTTTGTCTCTGCTCTGCTCCGTCTGTCTCAAACACGACACGAAATGTCGAACCGACATGCTCTTCACTCTCGATCTCTAGTTTGAAGTGATGGAGTTCAACGATATGGCTGACGATGAAGAGTCCCAGCCCCATAGAGCTGTCCCATCTGTTTTTTTGTGCGCGGTAAAACTTGCTCGTGATATGCCCCAAGTCTTTTTTGCCGATACCGATCCCGCTGTCGATCACCTCCAGCTGCTTCCGGTCAAAATGCACGTGCACTTCATCTTCGGAGTACTTGAGGGCATTTTCGATGAGATTGTCGACGACGATAGAGAGGAGCGAGGGATCAGCCTCTATGGCGAGCTCCCGGTCTCCCTCGATGATGATATCGCGGTTTGGGTAGCTCGCCTTGAGGCTTTCGGCGCTCTCCATGAGCATATCATAGAGTTTGACCGACGAAAGCTGCAGCGGCTGTTGCTTGCTGTCAAGCTGTGTAGAGAGCCTGAGCGTATCGATCAGCACCGTCAGCCTCTCTCCACTGTTGTAGATCTTGCCCAGAAAGCGCTTGCGGATTCTTGGATCGATCGCTTCATCCTCGATCAATGTCTGAGCATAGCCATTGATGACTGCGATGGGGTTCTTAAACTCATGAGAGATTGCGGAGATGATATCATCCTTCTGTCTGTTCGAAAGGCGCAGCTTGTCAGTATATTTGGATTTTTGTTTCTCTTTTTTCGTCAAAATCTGAGAAACCTTGGTCAAAAGTTCAGTAATTTTGGCAAACTCAATCGAAAAATCCGAATGAATATAGGTTGATTTACGCTTCTTGGCCAATGTCCTGAGGAAAGAGACGATCCTCTGTGTCTCTCTCTCTATCTCTTTGCTGATATTATAGGTGATCATGAAGATGACCACTGTAAAACCGAGCAGAGCGACAAGGATCTTGACTCCCAGCTCATAGATTTCGCTATAGATGCTTTTGAGCTCCTCAGAGAGCCGGATATAGAGGGTGTGGCTGCCAAGGCGATATTTTTTGGCGATATAGAGAAGGTCTCTGTCGAGAGTGTGCGAATGCCTGATCTTATAGCCGTATGCCGCTCTGTCTGCCTGCAGGATCTCATCTCTGTTACGGTGGTTGTCCATGGTTGCTTTCTTTTTGTGTGAATCTGCGAGTACCGTACCGTCAGATGCGATGATCGTGAGTCTGAGCTTCAGATTTTTTCTGATCTTGGCTGCAATCACATCGAAGTCAGAATCACTCTGCAACTGGGAAGAGACGATCTCTACATCATTGAGAAGCGCATCTTTAGCCTGCTCAATATAGAAATCCTTGGTCCAGTAGTAGACGATTGCACCGACAACAAAAAAGAGTATTAAAAAACTGAGCAGAAATTTCCTGAGGATGATCTGGTGAAGATTCAGCATTGCTTTGCCGTATGTAGACTGAAAATGTTTCGTATCATTCTACCTCCTTGCCTGAGAGATATTATACACAAAAGCGCTTTACTCCAAGCCGCCGCAGAGAAGACCACATCTAAGAAAACTTGACTGCGATCACATTCACTACACAGAGATCAAAGCAGAAAAATATCTGCAAGCATCAAAAAGATAAAAAAGCCGACGATATCTGTGGTCGTCGTAAGGAAAATAGAGGATGCGATTGCCGGATCGATGCCGATTTTTTGAAGCCCCAGAGGGATGATGGTGCCGGAGATGCCGGCAACGAGCAGATTCAAAAAGATAGCAGCAGCCACAATGGTGCTGAGCCCCGGGTCGTCAAACCAGATATAGACAGTGAGGCTGGCGATGGCGGCGATGGCTGTACCGTTAAAGAGTACGATCAACGATTCACGCTTCAGTGCCCCTGCAGCGCTGGAAAACTCCATTTCGCCCAGGGCGAGTTTGCGCACTGTGACGGTGAGCGCCTGCATGCCTGCATTGCCGCCCAGTGCAGCGATCACCGGAAGCAAGGCCGCCAGCGCGACATACGACGCAATGGTTTCACTGAACTGATCAATGACCGCGGATGCTGCCAATATCGCCACGAGATTGAACAGCAGCCAGTTCAGACGCTGAACAGCAGCCTGCCGGATCGTGCCCTCTTCGGCTTCATCATCCACACCTGCCAGGCCGTACGCCTGGCCCGTATCGATCTGACGGATCATATCGTAGATATCATCGTAGACGATCCTCCCGATCAGCTTGCCTGACTTGTTGACGACCGCTACGATATTGAGGTCATACTCTTCAAAAAGCCTGACCACTTCGGCGATCGGAGATACAGGACGTATCGTCAGAGGATGCCTGTGTTTTGTGTCTTCCAGGATCGATGCCATCGTAG
>JANTGA010000117.1 GCA_024763175.1 Sulfurovum sp. | reverse complement strand
GCGAAAAAGGAGATGCTTGACCGTCTGGTCGGTTTCGATTTTGTCTATGAAGCCTTTATCATCTCGACTTGCAACCGGGTTGAAGTGGTCGCGGCAACGAGAGATAACTTTGCAACTTTTCATGCGATTCTCGGCCTTTTTTCTCAGGGTAGCGGTGTCAGCTTCTATGATCTTGAGTCAACAGCACAGCGGGTGGATGACGAAGAGGCGATCCGCCATCTCTTCTCAGTCGTCTCCTCTCTGGACTCACTTGTCATCGGCGAATCACAGATCACGGGACAAGTCAAGGATGCTTTTCGCCTCTCCTATGAGAATGGTACAGCCGGCAGAAGGCTCAATCGCATTATCTCTTATGCCATAAAGTGTGCTGCTGAAGTGCGAAATGCGACACAAATCTCAGAAAATCCCATCTCGATCGCTTCTGTCGCCGTCGCTCAGGCAGCCCGCATCATGGGTGACAACCTGGCAGGGATGACCGGTGTCGTCGTCGGTGCAGGGGATATGGGGAAACTGGCGGCCAGGCATTTGCTCAGAGCAGGGTGCGATGTCATTCTGCTGGGAAGAGATACCCAAAAAGTACAGATCATTGCAGATGAACTGGGAGAGAATGTCAAAGCTGCCGGGATGGAGAGTCTCCCCAAATATCTCAATCGCTATCGGCTCCTCTTCACGGCCACCTCTTCCCCGGACCCTATCATCACAAGAGAAATGGTCGAAGAGCGTGACTTGAAACGGATCTGGTTTGATATGGCGATACCGCGCGATATCGAAGAGATGGAGATAGATCAGATGCAAATCTTTCGTATCGATGATCTCAAGCACATCTCTGCTGACAACCATGCCTTGCGTCAGGAGCAGGCGCTCAAAGCGAGCGAAATTGTCGATCATTACAAGGAGGAGTTTTTCCTCTGGCTGCGCGCGCTCTCTGTCGAGCCGGTCATCAAAGGGGTTCGCCTACAGGTCGAGGGCGCCATCGATCAGGAGCTCAGTCGAGCGATCAAAAAAGGTTTTGTTCCCGTCGAAGCGGAGGCAAATATGCGCAAAATGGCCGAGCAGATGTTCAACCGTTTTTTGCATGCGCCTACCAGGCGCATGCGGGAGAGTTCGCGTGAAAAAGATGGTGTAGCCGGTATCGATGCAATCCGAAATATTTTTAATATCGATATGGCACATGTCAACTTCAAACAGTACAAAAAAGAGCAGCACCAGAAAGGATACACTTCGTGAGAGTCAGTCAACTATTGATACCAACCAGCAAAGAGACCCCCAATGACGCAACATTGGCAAGTCATATTTTTCTTATCAGAGGCGGCTTTATCCAGGGTGTCGGGAGCGGACTCTACAACTACCTTCCTCTGGGCAAGCGAGTACTTGACAGGGTACGTACCGTTGTCAAAGAGGAGCTGGACAGAGCAGGGTGCCAGGAGGTCAGTCTGGGCTTTGTGACACCGTCGAGTTTGTGGATCGAGAGCGGTCGCTTCGAAAAGTACGGCAAAGAGCTGTTGCGACTGAAAGACCGGAAAGAGAATGAATTTGTCCTGGGGCCCACCCACGAAGAGATGATGGTCAATCTCGTCAGACAGACAGTCAAAAGCTACAAAGCGCTGCCGATCAACCTCTATCAGATCAATCTAAAGTTTCGAGACGAGATCAGGCCCCGGTTTGGTTTGATGCGAAGCCGTGAATTTCTGATGAAAGACGGCTATAGTTTCCACGCTTCCCAAGAAGATATGAAGCGGGAATTTGACCATATGGAGGAGACGTACAAAAAGATCTTCACCCGTCTGGGTCTGGAGTTTCGTGTCGTTGAGGCAGACAGCGGTGCGATCGGCGGTAGTGGCAGCAAGGAGTTTATGGTCCTGGCTGACAGCGGCGAAGATACGATCGTTGTTTGTGATGATTGTGACTATGGTGCGAATATCGAAGCGGCAGTGCGGGCGGAGAAAACCTGTGATGTTGAGCCGCCTGAAGCGATCTATGCCAGATTTCATACACCCCAAACAAGCACGATCGAAGCCTTGAGTGATTTTTTTAAAGTCGATCCTTTCTACCTGATCAAGATTGTTGCCAAACGTGCACTCTATGATGGAGGAGAGAGCAGGATCGTGCTTTTCGCGATGCGGGGCTCCGAGACACTTCAGGAGGTTAAAGCCTGCAATGCCGTACTGGCTAACGAATTGGTCGATCTCTCTGAAGAGGAGTTGGCAGAGGCAGGTTTGGTCGCCGGCTATATGGGGCCGACCAAGGTACCAGAGGGGGTCGAAGTCATCTTTGATGCGATGCTTGAAGACGCGACAAACATGATCTGTGGTGCCAACGAAAAGGATTATCATCTCGTCGGTATCAATCTGAAGGGCTATGAGGCAAATTATAAAGATATCGTTGCCGTTCAGGAAGGCGACAGCTGTCGTCGCTGTGGTGGGAAACTGCGCTATACCAAAGGCATTGAGGCGGGCCATATCTTCCAGCTTGGAACACAATACTCCAAGCCGCTCAAGGCGGAGTTTCTGGATGAAAAAGGCAAGTCCCAACCCTTTGTCATGGGGACCTATGGGATTGGTGTCAGTCGTCTCCTGGCAGCCATTATCGAGCAGCATCACGATGACAAAGGGTGTATCTGGACTAAAGAGAGTGCGCCTTTCGCCGTGACGATCATCGTCTCCAATATCAAGGATGAAGCACAGTTGGCTTTGGCAGAAGAGACGTACGCAGCGCTGCAGGAAAAGGGTATCGAAGTCCTCCTGGATGATCGCAAAGAGCGCTTCGGCTTCAAAATGAAAGATTTTGAATTGATCGGTGTTCCTCTGGCGGTCGTGATCGGCAAAAACCTGGCCGAGGGATCAGTAGAACTGATCGAGCGAGACGGACTGGAGAAGCGGGTGATTGCTGCGGATAAGATCCTGGCGGAAGTGATGGGGTGCCTATGATTTTTCTTGTTGTGCCATTCCTGATCGCCGAGTTGATCCTCTCGCTCAAAGTCGTTGAGACGATCGGTGTACTCTGGAGTCTCGTGTGGATCTTCGGGACGATCTTTGTCGGCTTCGCGCTGCTCAAAAATTCACAATACGCGATCCTCGGAAGCCTCACGAATGTATCAAAAGGCAAGTTGGATCTTCAGAGTTTCCAAAATGCCAGTATGGCCTATATGCTGGGATCACTGCTTTTGATTATACCCGGTATTTTGAGTGATACACTGGGAGCACTGGCACTTTGTTACACAGTTTATTTACAATTTGTGGCTAAAATAAGCCCGGAAAAACCAAATTTCAATCAAGAAGGAGAAGATGATGTCATTGATGTCGAAATTATTGATGAGCATAATAGTAGCCACCGCAGCACTTAACGCCAATATGAGCGATGGAGAGCTCATAAAATATTTCAAAAGATTTATTGTCAAAAACCCCTCTGTCAAAGTGACAGGTGTGGAGGTAATGGATATCAGAAAAATACCGGAGCATCCGGGCTGGGAAGCTTACCTGACGAATATGAAGCTCGACTATAACGGCAAAAAAATCTCTGCGCCCCAGGTTGTTTTTGTCAATGGTACACTGTTGTCGCCGATGCTGGTGGATGTCAAGCGCGGAATGAACTATGCCAAAAACTTGAAACCGAAAGTGCCCCTGACGATCTACAATGATGCCCATCTGCTCTTTGGAAACAAAGATGCCAAACACAAGATCGTGGTCTTTTCGGATCCGCAGTGTCCTTTCTGTATGGAGACGGTACCTGATATCATGAAGGCTGCCAGAGAGCATCCGGAAACCTTTGCACTCTACTATTATCATCTGCCGCTGAAGCGTATCCACCCTGTATCCGATACACTGGTGCGCGTGATGCACGTCGCACAGGAGAAGGGTAAAAGCGATGTCGTAGAGAAGCTCTATTCTCTCAAGATCGATGCGGGAGAAACCAATATGGATAAAATCCTTGCAGCAGTCAAAAAGCATAGCGGCTTTGTCGTCAGCAAAGCAGAGGTCGATGCGAAGGCCGTCAAAGATGCGATCAAGTCAGACGAAGAGGCGGCAGCCAAAATGATGGTTTCGGGTACGCCGACGATCTATGTCGATGGCGAGTGGGATAAGCTGAGAAACAAATACAAATCCCTGATCCCCAAGCAGTAGAGTTTTTCGGTGGAAAAAATAGTTATTGCAACCAG
>JANTGA010000116.1 GCA_024763175.1 Sulfurovum sp. | reverse complement strand
TCTCCTGTTTTGGCTTTGATCTTCTCTTTGTCTGGCATGGCTCCTCCTTTTTCTAATGTTGGTTCAAGGATAGTTTATCCTGCTTTTTCGTCATTTTTACGGTTTCATCGAAATGATAGATGATCGGTGCTCCCGTCGGGATCTCGAGTCTGCTAATCTCCTCGGCGCTCAACTCCTCGATCCCCATCACCAATGCCCGCAGTGAGTTGCCGTGTGCGCTGACCAGCACGGTTTTTCCTCGGGCAAGCTGTGGAATGATCTGCTCATAGTAGTAGTTCAGCGTCCTTCGACGGGTCTCTTTGAGCGATTCGCTCAGTGGCAGAAGTGCGGGGTCTATATCTTTGTACTTTGGTTCGTGCTGCGCTGAACGGGGATCGTCCTGCTTCAGTTCGGGAGGCGGTGTGTCATATCCGCGTCTGACGGCGAGGAAATGTTTTTTGCTTACTTCCTCCTCGACCTCCTCCTTATTGCGCTGCTGCCAGTCGCCGTAGTGCCGCTCATTGAGTTTCCAGCTCTTGAGAGAGTCTATCTGCTCCCAAGCCATCTCTGCCAATACGATCTGTGCTGTGTGGATCGCCCGCTTGAGCCAGGAGGTGAAACAGATATCAGGATAAAGACCGTGTCGCATCAGGATAGCCGCTGCCTCTCTTGCCTCCTCTTTTCCCTGATCACTCAACGCCACATCGGTCCATCCGGTAAAAAGATTTTCTTTGTTGTAGAGACTCTGTCCATGTCTGAGCAGTATCAGTTTGGCGCTCATTGCTCCTCCTTCGGTCCGGACTCAACATAGAAAACCGAAAAGCCACAGTGGCATCTTGTTGCCAAATTCCATTTCGATAGCTTTGATCTGGTGAAATGATTTTCCTTTGTCTTGCTTTCGAAGAGACAACGATGAAGATATTCGATCATAAATGCCTTTCAAGCTCTACTTACCTCATAGAGTAGCAAAATTTATTTATAACATTATGCAAGTATAGCACTTTTAGTACCTATTCACTCCCACAAAAATATCCTAAATCTTTGAAAAAAGCCAAAAGTAAAATATCAATTTTCTGCTAAGAAAGTAGAAGAACTACTCGAATATGTAAAAAACCTGACAAATAATCTCGTTCGGGAGAAACCGCCCAAAAACTCCAACAATTCAAGCATTCCGCCTTCATCAGAGATTGCACCTCCCATACCAAAGAAGAATCAATCGCTCAGAGGCAAGGGTGGCAAAAACGGTGGACAGTTCGGACACATTGGTGTGTACTATTACAACCAGAGTCTGCAGGATGCGACAAAGCTCATCGAACAGCAGACTGATGTGATGAAAGAGGCGCTCTATACGATGGAAGAGCCTGTGATTTGATGAGGAGTCCCTTTCGTCCCCAGCATTACCAGATCCCAGTGTACACTACTACCATTACTGGAGCGATACAAGCAAGTAAAAAGGGTTGTCATTATTGGCAGACCCCTCTATCCTCAGTCGATACCTGACCTTGACTGCAACAGATGGAGTGTTCAAATGAGGTTAAGTGTTTATAGAGATGGAAGTATAACAGTAAAAGTGAATATTCAACGCCTGACACATAGTGTTTGACCTGTAATGTGGGAAAATATGTGCTTCACAAGCCTACATTTTTTATGCTATACTGGTATTTTAAGAAGAAAGGATATTTTATGACAACAGTAATGGATAAAGTAATGCATGAAATAAAAACTTTGACACCACGAGAAAAAGGTTTTGTAGCACAATATATTATTGCTTCACTCGATACCCATCAAGATGAAAATTCGACCAGAGAGTGGGAATTGCTTGCACGCAAAAGATATGAAGACATTGTTTCAGGTAAAGTTGAAACTGTAAGCTGGGATGCTATTAAGCAACAGGTTCTTGGAAACTAATTGAAACCTTTATTTTTTCACCCTGATGTTGCATTAGATGTTAAAGGTTCATACATATACTTTCAAGGTTTCCATTTTCAGTGATTTACAAAGAAGAAAAAGAGAAGATTTATGTGATTGCAGTGATGCATAACAGTCGTAAGCCAAACTATTGGATAGAAAGAATAGATGACTGAAAAAATATATTAACTTTGGCTTCATGGATGAAGGCAGCCGAAAGTTTGTTTTCTTCACCTGGCACTAAATTTTGCTAAAAAAAGTTAATACAACTATAAAGAAAAGAAAAAAAGTGTAAAGATTTGTAGGCTTGATGGAGCTCCTCGTTTTCCTTGTTGCCACGGTGCCCATGGTAATCCATACTTTACTCTAAACTGAAAAAACTATCATATGACAATAATATTGTATATGAATTACGACAGAAATATGATCAATATCGAAGTATAGGGGTGACAATAACAAAAGTTCAAAAGTTAACAACTGATAATAAAGTGGTACACTCAGGCCCATTTTTCAACTAAAACGGTAAAAGTTTCATTTTCTCCCACATAAAGTAAAAAAGTCCTTCCGGTAGGGCTTGGTACATGAGATAGAATGTGACAGAGAGTGTAAATAAGGTACATACTCTACGAACTTTTGCCAAATCCAAAAGCTTTGCTCCCCAGTGGTTACCATAAGTAGGGTCTTTTTCTCTAAATTTCAAAATGTGAGGAAATTGCCAAATAAAGATAATCGTAATAAGAGCGCTAATCAATCGAGTCAAATGCCATAAGTTAAAGTCCAAGACAAAGAAAATTTTATATACCTCGCGTGTGATAAAAGTGGGTAATAGGGTAATGATACTCTCTTTTATGATATGCAGATAGATAGGCAAAAGTGTAAAAATAAAAACAACAATCAATGAATAAAAAAACATCAAATATGCCCAAGGTGTCTGACTCTCAATTGACATTTTTTCTGTGAGCGTTTTATTCTTTGGCGTGACAATGAGCCACATAATAGGAAGATAAAAAAGTGCTGTAGCTTTGATTAGGTATCGATAGAGTATTGAAGGAAAAAAAAGAATGACTAAGAAAAATATATGAAGAGGTATGTGTAAAGTATTTTTTTTATTTAAATTATTGATGATTCTAGTAAATTTTATAGCACTATTACTTTTTTCAATATCAGGTATTAATTCGGGAGGATAGAAACTATCTATTGATAATGTGAGTCGTTTCCAATTACTTGGAATGTTGCGGATGGACTCTAAGGATAAGTTTTTAAGAGTAGTATATATTCTACATATCATAGCATTTCCCACTATTCCCCCAACTACTACTCCTGCTACTCCTATTACTCCCACTAATCCTACTATTCCCCCAACTATTACTCCTCCACCTATTACCCCTATTGCTACTATTACTCCTATTACTTTTGATACTTCTCCTGCTTCTACTATTACTCCTGCTACTACATTTAAAATTTTGTCTAAAATTTTGTCTAAAAAATTATTTGATAAATTATTATCAATTAAATACAATAGTAAATTACCAATAATACCGATGATTATACCGATGTATAATCCACTATATTCAAACATAAAATAACCAAATATAGAACAAAACACAATTATTAACCCATATATTATATAATTAATATGTTGGATTTCAAAATCAATTTTGTCTGTTAGATGTTCAAATAATTCCAAAGCCTCTTGAGTAGATTTAGGGGTGCGTAGAAGTAAAAAAGGAGTAATAGACAAGCCTATCATAATATGTATATATGAATCGTTATAGTACCAAATAGCTAGTGCAATACTAATCGCCATAAGTGTCTCAACTATAGCTAGAATAGAGATCTGTTCTTTGTCCACACTCTCTAAACTACTTCGCCAAACCCAACCCTTTTCCAATGTTACTCTTTTTGTTTTTTTAATTGTACCACAAAGGGCCAAATACCACACCAATAAAATGACAAAAGTGATAGGGGTCTGACCCCAAATCCTGGAGAATGTCGGAAAATGATGAAAAAGGATATCGCTTTTGTGCGAGATGCAGAAAGAGAGCAGAAGAGAGTTTGTGCCAGTAGGCCTCACGGCGATATGCTGCTTCTGGAGCGGATAAATAATACCGCAGAGATGAGTATAGACAAAACAGAAATGATCAGAAACAACCCCTGAATGCCATAAGCCGAGACGATGGGCTCGAAAAGTAGGGGCGATGAAAACTGGCCGAGGAAAAAGCTGGAGGTGAGGATGCCGGAGGCTTTGCCTCTTTTGGCGGGCGGGACTTTGGAGAGGAACCAGGCGTTGGTAT
>JANTGA010000115.1 GCA_024763175.1 Sulfurovum sp. | reverse complement strand
GTTCCGGCGATGATCGGAGCCAAGCTGATGCTCGAAAGGAAGTGGAAGGATCAAGGCGTTTTCAACATCGAAACATTTGACCCTGATCCTTTTATGGAAGAGCTCAATAAGCAGGGGCTCCCCTGGCAAGTGATGGAGCTGGGAGCAGGTGAGACACGACGGACGGATCGATAACAATCGATGGACTTTCTGCTAAAAAAAATCGTCTCCCTCCTTCTGACCCCTCTTCCTCTGGGAGTGGCACTGATTGCGCTGGGGCTTTTCTTTCTCTATAAAAATCAGATAGCCAGAGCCAAATTTACCCTGGCATTCAGCATCTTCTGGTTTTTTATCTTTTCTTATGCACCGGTTTCCAATCTGCTGCTGCACCAGATCGAATCAGCCTACCCTGCACTTCAGAAAGCCCCTGCCAATATCCGATATATTTATGTGCTGGGTTCCAGTCATCGGACAGATGAAACACTGCCCATCACTTCTCAGGTTTCTGTAGAGGGTGTCGTGAGACTTGATGAAGGCATACGACTCTATCGTCAGCTTCAAGGAAGAGCCAAACTCATCCTCTCCGGATACAGCGGACGCTACGATCATACACCCCACGCACTGATGCAGGAGAAGCTGGCACTCTCTCTGGGTGTCAAAAAGGAGGATATTATTCTTCGACCCAAGCCAAGAGATACCGAAGAGGAAGCAATCGCAGCGAAAAAGCTGCTTGAGAAAACCCCTTTTGTTCTGGTAACCTCTGCTTATCATATGAAAAGAGCGATGCGCTGGTTCAGGGCGCAGGGACTTGATCCGGTACCGGCACCCACCTTTTATCACGCGAGTGTAAAGCATCTGCACTATTCAGATCTCTTCACGCCTATTGCCTTTATGAAATCCCATGTATTGTTCCACGAATTTTTGGGTACGGTATGGCAAAAACTCAAAGATATTTAGATCTGCTTATATCGGCTACTTCTAAGTTGGTATCTGTATAGTGTCAAAAATAATTAAAAGGAGCACAAAATGAATATCAATACCATGAGAAAAGTATGTCGGCCCATCAGAATCGTAGTCGGACTCGCATTGATCGGATACGGCTATTACTCTGGAATCGTATGGTTCTATCTGGGAGTCATCCCTCTGATCGCAGGATTGGCGAACTTCTGTCCTGCCTGCATCATCACCAAAAAGTGTGATGCTTAGACGCCCTACTCCGGACAGGGGGTTTTGCTTCCTGTCTGCCCTGTCATCGTCAATCCTTCTATAATCGCAGACAATCTTCGCAAACATTTCTCTCCATTATCCAAATTATGATAGAATCATTCATAATTATTTCTATTTATACTTTCGAATAAGGGGTATCAATGTTTCCTAGACGGCTTTATGGACGGTTTTTTGCACACAGGCGCTTTTGGCTTCTTCTTTCCCTCTTTCTGTTTCTCTCTTCGGCACAGGCCAGCAGCCACAAGTGGATTGCTCTTTTCGCCAAAGGTACCGGCTTTACCGAGCAGGCTTATGACAGCAGGGGAGACTGGAGAGAGTTGGCACAGGTCGTCAATGAGAGAAGATCTCAAGGCTACGAGATCAGCGCCCTGGAAAATGGCGGCGGGCTGTGGTTTGTCGTCTTCAGCAAAGGGACACCCTACAGACAGACACATCTCAGGCGCGCCAAAAACTGGGATGATCTGGTAGCACTTTTCAAAAAGAAACAAAAAGAGGGCTTCAAGATGCTGGATCTCGAGCGTGGTTCCGGACGATGGGTAGCGCTCTTCGCCAAAGATGATCGTTATACCGATCAGACACTCTCTGTCGTAAGAAACTGGGAAGATATCGATCTGATGATACGCAGTAAATGGCGCGAAGGCTATGATGTGATCGATATCGAGCACGGTAGATCCACCTGGATCGCTCTCTTCACCAAAGGTGCCGGATATACCAATCAGCGACTGGCGATGTCCAGGAAGTTTCCCCGCTTTATGGAGATCATTCAGGAGCGATGGAAGGATGACTATTGCTTGATTTCACTCGAACATGGTTACAAGCGATGGATCGGTATCTTTGCCAAAAATGCACCCTGTACCGACGAGGGATATGTCAGCACCCGCGACTGGTCCGACTTCAACGATGAGATCAAGCGACGATGGAAAAATGGGTATCACATCATCGGTATTGCAGAGGGGTGGTAAGTCAGTTCAGCACTGCTCGCAGCAAGTCCGATCACACTCATGAAGCGTCCGCTGCACCCCTGCTCCTTGCGATATGAAAAAAAGTGATCCACATCGCAGGCAGTACAGATCGCACTCATCTCAATGTGTGTCTCACTCAGACCCGCAGCGATCATCTGTCGTCTGTTGATCTCCGGCAAGTCCAGCTGTGACTTCTCTCCATGCTGCTCCAGTGCCTCAGGATAAGCTGCAAAATGCGAAGTGACATCCTCCCCGACTTCATAGCAGCATTTTCCGATCGCAGGCCCTACACCGGCGAGCATATCTGAAGGCTCTGAACCAAATCTCTCTTTCATCACTTTGATCGTTTTGCTTACGATCTCCGCTTCCGTCCCTCTCCATCCGGCATGTACCGCCGCAACAACCCTGCGTACCGGGTCAAAAAGCAGTACCGGAACACAGTCTGCCGTCAGGATCGTCAGCATCATATCTTCCTGATCTGTCACCAATGCATCGCAATCCTCTACGGCATCTTCCAGATACTCCCACCCTCGCATCTCTCTCTTGTCGATCACCGCAACATGGTCACTGTGAGTTTGGTTGGCGACGACCCAGACGGTTTCTCTGGCGACAGAGAGTTTTTGGATCAAATGTTTTCGGTTTGCCAGGATATCCTCCCGCTTCTCACCGGTATGAAGCGCCAGACTAAAAGCATATGCCTCTGTCTGCTCTTTTTTGCTGACGGCGTGTATGAGGGATTTCTCTTTTGAGAAATGGTCGAAACGATAAAAGGGCTGCATGGTTCTATCCTTGGTGCCAGATCTATATTGGGTATACTGAATGATTATTTGATATAATAGCAAAAAAAAGAGAGATGTGGATGAGTCAGTGGTTCCAGTATGATAGGCGTATCTTCAAATATTTTAACTATCTTCTTGTCATACAAATCATCCCGCTATTGGCCATCTCCTCCTATCTGATCAATGAAATCAATCCGCTCCTTTTCAAAAAACAGATGCTCTATTATGGCATCGGTGCCATTGCTTTTCTTGTCACTACATTCATTCCCTGGAGAAAGCTCATCTGGTGGTTTGCTCCTCTTTTTTATACCATGAACCTGCTCCTGCTCCTCGCGGTCGATCTCGTGGGCAAGACGATCCTTGGTGCACAGCGCTGGATCGAGATTCCCGGTACCGGTTTGACGATGCAGCCTTCAGAATTTGTCAAGGTCAGTGTCATTATGATGCTCGCCTACCTTATCAGCAAAAAACCGCCACTGGAGCAGGGCTATGGTCTTGTCGGTTTCATCAAGCTCTCTCTGGTTATCCTTATTCCATTTTTGCTGATCGCCAAAGAGCCGGACTTGGGAACTGCTCTGGTCCTGCTGATCACGGGTTACGGTATTTTGTTTGTCATCGGTATCAACTGGAAGATATGGCTGGTCCTTGCTGTAGCAGTCGGTTTGAGCGCCCCTGTCCTCTTCTCTCATCTGCATGACTACCAAAAAAAACGTATCACAGATTTCCTGGGACAGCCCAGCTACCATGTCCATCAGGCTCTGATCGCCATCGGCTCAGGAGGTGTCGAGGGAAAAGACAAAGATGAGGCGACCCAGACGCAGCTCAAATTTCTTCCTATCTCTTCGAGTGACTTCATCTTCGCTTATCTGGGCGAGAGACTGGGGTTTCAGGGGATGGTAACAGTGATCATTCTCTATATCCTGTTGATTCTTCATCTCTTTTATATCGCGATACGCAACAGTACGGATTATATGGTGAGGACTTTTGCTTCGGGTATTGCCTTTTTGATCTTCATCTATATGGGGGTCAACATCTATATGATCATCGGACTGGCTCCGGTTGTGGGTGTTCCGCTGCCGATGTTCAGTCATGGAGGCACTTCTTTCATCATTTTTGCTGTTATTTTCGGTATTTTACAAAATCTCCTTGCTTTTAAAAAGTTTTTAATGTATAATCCTGATTCTAAAATATCGATGACACCGACAGAGTCTCAGTCATCAGAAAAATAAGAACGGGTCTTTAGCTCAGCTGGTTAGAGCACTCGGCTCATAACCGAGTGGTCCGGGGTTCGAGTCCCCGAGGACCCACCACCTAC
>JANTGA010000114.1 GCA_024763175.1 Sulfurovum sp. | reverse complement strand
TGGAAAATCCCCTCTTTTTTGCCACTTTCCAGGATGGAGGCGAGGCGCTGCAGTGTTCTGGAGAGTTCGACGACACAGCTCTTTGGCATCGACTTGGCACCGTTGGCGATCTCTCTGGCAAAGATAGCACTAAAGCAAGGCGTCTCTACCAGATAGTTGCCGAATGTGCTGATATAGATCTTCAGGTTCTCTATGGGATCTTGATGGTGTGTAGCGCTGTCGATGATGCGGGCAAGTGCAGCAAATCGCTTGAGCAGGACCGCTTCATAGAGTGCTGCTTTGTCTTTGAAGTGGTAGTAGATAGCCGGCTTGCTGATGCCGCACGCTCTGGCGATTGCCTCCAGGTGGGTCGCATCATAGCCATGTTCGGAAAAGTGCTCCGCCGCCACTTCCATAATGGTCATTTTTCTTGAGGGTTTTTGTGTCAATGGATCTCCTTACTTATCGGTAAGTAAAATTATAGGCGCTTTAGAGTTAGAGGAGGCTTATGCGTTTCATCATTGCAAGTGCCATGCAATGAATAGAGGTGATTCACTTTTGATTCATACAATTGGTGTAAAATATTGCTTATTCTGGATTGAAAGGCCAAACAATGCAAAGAAAAATTCTGCTGCTGGAAGATGACGTACAGTTGAGCGATACCGTCAAGCAGTACCTGGAGTATCAGGAGTATGGTGTCGTGACGGTCTATGATGCGCACGAAGCGAGAGATCTGCTCTATGAGACGCATGTTGATCTGATGCTATTGGATATCAAAGTACCTTATCAGAACGGTTTCGATCTTTTGAGTGAATTGCGCGAAGAGGGCAACACGACCCCGGCTATCTTCATCACTTCACTGCACAGTGTCGAGGATGTGACACGGGGATTTGATGTCGGCGGTGATGACTATATTCGCAAGCCTTTTGCTCTCAAGGAGCTGTTGGTCAGGATAGAGTCGCAGCTGAAGCGCCGATATGGGACGAGAGAGGAGTGGATCGATCTGGGTAGCGGTCTGGCGTTCAATCCCAAAGAGTTTCAACTGACGCGAAAGGGAGCAGTGCTGCCCCTGAAAACCAAAGAGGCCAAACTACTCACGCTTCTACTGGAGCACCCCGATGAACTGCTCAGTTATGAAAAGATTTTTGAAGTACTCTGGGAGTATGACGAAAAGCCCAGCGGGGGGTCGCTGAGGACCTATATCAGGACGATCCGTGCCTATATCGGGAAAGAGCGTATCGATACGGTGAAAAATATAGGATATCGATTTGTATCCCAGTGAAAAGAGGAGTCTCTACCGCTTCATTTTGATCTATCTCCTCTCAACGCTTATACTCTTCAGTGCGGGGTCTTATCTGTTTTATGCCTTCGAGAAACATCATCTGCTCGATCGGCAGAGAGAAGCACTCAAACATGAGGGTGAACGTATCCAGCACCAGCTGATGCTGCTTCAGAAGCGTTTCGCCGACAAGCTCCCCTATCCGGCAAAACAACCCTACGAGAGTGCGATATTTGACAAGAATAAAGATCTTATTTTCAGTACATTTTCACTTCCCTTGAAGATCAATTTCGCTCAGGAGTATTCTCTCCGGGGGCGCTATCTCGTCTATATCAAGCCCATTGATCCCTACTATCTCGGCGCGGCTTATCTGATGATACGTATCCCTGTTGATCAGGAGGGTATTTCAAGTCTGCAGCGGATGATCCTGCTCTTTATGTTGGGTGCCGGGCTCTTTTTTGTGATCATCGGCTACTATTTGGGCCGACTTTTTGTCGCACCGATGCGTGAGTCGATCGAAAGAATGAACGGTTTCATCCAGGATACGACCCACGAGCTCAACACGCCGATCAGTACGATCCTGACCAATCTCGAGCTGATGGAGGAGCTGCATAAATGTAATGCTCCCGAAGAGATGCAGCGCATCGAGATCGCTTCCAAAACCCTGAGCCGTATCTATGATGATCTGACGTATCTGAGGCTTCACAACAATTACCATCGTGATGTCCAGCCGATCGATCTTTCGGCTCTGATACGTGAGCGCCTGCTCTATTTTGCCACAGCTATCACTGCCAAAAGGATCTCTCTGACGGAGACTATAGAGAGTGGTGTCACCCTGGAGATAGACCGGGATGATGCGATACGACTCATCGACAATCTCATCTCCAATGCGATCAAATACAACCACACCAGAGGTCTGCTGGCAGTCGCACTGACCTCCCGGGAGCTGCAGGTCAAAGACAGCGGTATCGGGATAGAAAAAAAAGATCTTGAGACGATCTTTGAGCGCTTCAAAAGAGCGAACAAAAGTGAGGGCGGTTTCGGAATCGGACTCAATATCGTCTCTCAGGTCGCACAGAGATACGGCTTTGAGATATCTATCGATTCGACACCCAATATCGGAACGGAGGTTGCGATCCAATGGTAAAATCTATCCTGTTTTTCACATTTTCTACTGTTTTGCTCTGGAGCACTGAAACGATAGCTCCCGCTGCATTGCAAGAGCAATGCCTCCAGTGCCACACGACCCAACATATCCCATCCGAGGCGATCTACCGTCGCTATTTGATGCGATATTCATCCAGAGAAACCATCAAGCAGAAGATCTTTTCCTATCTCAAAGCACCTGTCATAGAGCGCTCTATTATGCCGCCGCAGTTTTTCAAAAAGTTTTCTATCAAAGAGGCTTCATCGATGAGCGATGAGGTATTGCGCCGGAGAATCGATGACTACATAGACTATTTTGATGTCAGCAAAAGACTTTTTGTGCCTTCAGGTCAGAATTGATATAGAGTTCACGCTGGCTGGCTATACTTCTCTCATATCAATCAAGAGGAGAGAGAAATGAAAGCAAGTCTATTTTTTGGAACAGCGGTTTTGACATCGCTTGTTTTTGCAGGATGCAACTCATCAGGATCGACAACAGGCACAGCGGCAGGCGCTGCCGGAGGAGCAGCAGCGACTGCACCGGCACAAGAGGCAGTATCTGCACCGGCAGGGGAGGCAGCAGTGCCTGTCCCGACAGCGTCGAGCAGTGATGCGCTTACAGAGGATCAGAAGTATTCACTCGCCTATATGTGGCACGAAGAGAAACTCGCCAAAGAGATCTATCTGGAGCTCAACAAGATCCACCCGGCACAGCAGCTGGAAAATATCGCGACCAAATCAGAGGTCAAGCATATCGCCCGTGTGCAGGAGCTCGTAGAGGCGTATGATATCAACATTACCAATCTTGCTGATTATGAAGTGAACTATTCGGTAGAAGAGCTCAGCAGTATGCCCGTGGGTGTCTTCGCTGTACCTGAGATCCAGGATCTCTACAATACCCTGTATGATCTCGGTATCGCTTCCAAACAGTCGGCACTGGAAGTGGGCTGTATGGTGGAGGTGGTCGATATCGATGACTTGGACAAGTTTATCGTAACAGCAGGCAACAACCAATATCTGATCGATGCCTTTACTTTCCTGAGAGACGGCAGCTATACTCACTACTGGGCTTTTGACAATGGCTTGAAAAATATGGGCGTGACGGATGGATGCTGTTCACTGGGCAGCGAGTATTGTCACCCGGAGTATCCTCAGAGCGAGAATGGCGGCGGAAATGGAGGAGGAGAGGGCGGAAGAAGGAGATAGAGTCTAGGGGTCCAGGAGTCTGCCGGGACTCATCCTCCCCAATGTCTACATTAAGGGTCTGACCCTAAAAACACTGGGTTTCTATCATGGTAAAATCGATGGGGCTGTCGGCAGCGGAACCCGCAAGGCAATCGCGGAATACAACAATGCTTATGGGTTGGGGTATGATAATTCACTGGGTTATGAAGGTGAATACCAGCTCATCAAAAAAGCCAAAGAGACGAACGATAACAATATCGATGAAGCACTTGGCGACCTTAAAAAATTGGGGACACCTCTCCCCACACCAGAAAATAGACAGGAAAACCATCCGGTTAAAATGGAGCCTGTAGAAAAGCCCGCAACAATTCCGGAGATGCCGGCATCAAAGCGCGGAGGAATCCCCAACGATACAAAACAAACGAATGACAATGTTCAAGCACCGACAAATAGTATTGGTGCAGAATAATCGTCCTGTATGACCGCATTTACTGCGGTATCTGGAATCATCTTTATCACCGTTTCGTCTATTTTGATGGCGACTGGCCATTTCTGACCAATGGTGATAGACGAAGTGAAGTCATCCAAACCCGGGGATGATCACAGGTATTCAGTCGGAATATTTTTTAGTCCACCATAAAAACCCTTGCCCTCAGGGCAAGGTCAGAGTTCAAGGGTTCTACCGCTGAACTCCGGATAAAATAACTACTCAGGGTAAAGACTGCC
>JANTGA010000113.1 GCA_024763175.1 Sulfurovum sp. | reverse complement strand
TCTACGAGAACCGGTTCCGGCTCTATAACAGGTGCGATATCTCCACCCGCCCAGCTTGTGCTGCCCAGTGCGATCAGTGCCGCGATCGATAAGATAGTTGTTTTCATCGTTGATCCTTTGTTAAATAATATATGAAATGATAGTCTTTTCAAACTTCAAGAAAGGTAAATTGAGAATAAATGAATAGTAAACAAAAGAAGATGGTGGAGAATAACGGGATCGAACCGTCGACCTCTTCGCTGCCAGCGAAGCGCTCTCCCAGCTGAGCTAATTCCCCATCTTTTTGGAAGTGCTGAAATTCTAGCATAAAAACTTTAAAATTCAGCAACTCCAATCATCACAGTGTAGCTACAATTTCCGTTCTTTGACTTCGATCAGGTGATAGCCAAACTGTGTCTTGACGGGACCGTGGATCTGGCCGACTGCTTCGCCAAAGACGATATCGTCAAACTCCGGGACCATCTGCCCCTGGGAAAAACTCCCCAACTCTCCGCCTTTGACTCCCGATGGACAGAGAGAATAGTCCCGTGCCGCCTCTTCAAAACTCATCTCGCCTGATTTGATCTTCTCTTTGATATCCAGACACTGTGATTCGTCGCTGACCAGGATATGTCTTGCACTTGCTGTTGCCATGTTGTTTTCCTTTTTTTAATTTTCTTTCATTGTTGCAGCGTTAAAGAAGTATCGCTGGGCCTCTTTTTTCGATGCGAAAGGAGAAACAGACCATACCTCATCTCCTTTCATCTCTATCGCATACTGCTCTTTGGCGCTGCTGCGCGCATAGGTGATCGCTATCCTGGCAGCCAGAACCCTGTCCTGTTCGGTGGCATCGGCACTGAGCAGCGAAAAGGGACCTGCGACAGGAAGTTTGACAGTGATATATTTCTCGCTTTTGATCGCTTGAAGGCCTTCATTGTCCTCCTGATTTCGGCCGACGATGAGCTTGGCGCCGTCGGGGAGCCTGAAGTGACGTCCATACTTGAGCAGGTCGACATCAGAGACTTCCAGTTTGTCGTGAGCGACAAACTCCCTGAGGCGCTCACTGAAGTGCTCTTCCGTCAGCAGACACCCGCCTCCCGGACTCTCATAATCTTCCCAGCCGTACGCCTCCGCCAGTGTGAGCTGAGGCTCTCTGCTCCTGCCGGAGATAGCGTGCAGCTTTTCCCGGTCAACCCATCCTTTCTCTTCGGGGGCGGTGATCTCCATCAGCTTGGCGGACATCGGGCGGAGAATGAGCTTATCCTCCCAGTCGTCAGCCAGTTTGCTCACCTGTTTCATCGCATCGACCCGCTGACTCATCGGACGCTGGCCGACCACTTCGCCTGTGATCAGGAAAGAGGCATCATACTGCGACATCAGGCCCTTCGCTACCTTAAACATATAGCCGTGACAATCGATACAGGGATTGAAGTTTTTCCCATAGCCGTAGACCGGGTCGAAGAGAATCTTCTGGATATATGCTTCGCGCACATCGACTACTTCGAGTTTCGCACCGGCACGTTCGGCCCGCTCCCGCATCAGTGCCGTGATATCTTTCGTCCCGCCAAAACCTGTCTTGATATGAATCGCGATCACTTCGACCCCCTGATCGACGACCGCTTTGATCGCCAACATGCTGTCAAGTCCCCCGCTAAATAGTGCCAAAGCTCTCATATGCTACTAACTCTCCCTGTTTTAATCTCGGTATTATATCTGTTTTTATTTTGCGCATCAAAAAACTCTTTTTCTGGAACGATAACGACTTGTCTTTCGAGATCGCCTGGTACTGCTGCCGATAGTAGATACTCAGCATCCAGAGCAGGCTCTTTTTTAGCTCCTCTTCATTCAGAGTCTGTATCGTATCGTCGATCGACAATCCTACCAGCTGGGGATGCTCCAACTCTTCATGTACCAGCGCTTCAAACAACGGTTGATACGCTCCAAACATACTGCTGTCGATGACATCCAGCACATCATCGATCAGCAGGGGATTCTCCAGCAGCGTCTTAAAGAGGCTCAGCAGGGCAATATCCTCCTTCTTCTGCGAAAAACGCTCGCGTACTTCCGGCAGAGATGTTTTTCCCGAGAAGAGGGTGGGCGAAACCCCCAGATAGGTAGCTGCTGTCGGGATATAGGCATCCTGCATGATTTGACTCAGCGACGAGAGGAACTGCTTCACCGCAGCAAAGGCAGTCTCTTTGGCCCGAGGATCAGAGAGATCATAGGAGCGAGAGATCGTTTCGATCACGAAGGGGATCAGCGGCGTCGCCTCTCTGAGAAGCTTCGCTACCGCTTCGCTCTTGCCATCTGCGATCATATCGGCTGGGTCCTGGCCGCCGGGGAAAAGCACAACACCGCCATCGAAACCGCCCGCACTGAGCATCTGGGCCGCCTTGAGTGCTGCAGCGACGCCCGCCTTGTCCCCGTCGTATGCGAGGATGATCTCCGGGTCTCCCTTGCGCAGAAGCGGGAGGTGCTCCGTCGTCAATGCCGTCCCCAATGTCGCAACCGCCTCCGTGAAGCCTGCCTGGTGGAACATGATCACATCGAAGTAGCCTTCGCAGACGATCAGTTTTTTCTTCGTATAGATCGACTCTTTGGCCCGATGATAGCCATAAAGGAGACGGGACTTGTTGAAGAGTTTGGTTTGGGGCGAGTTGATATATTTGGCAGGATGATTGCCCAATGTTCGGCCACCAAATCCTACGATGGAGCCATTGGATGAGTAGATCGGAAACGTCACACGCTCTACCAGGCGGGCGTAGAACTCTCCCCGCTCGCCACGCGCAACAACTCCGGCTTCTTCTGCCTTGGGAAGAGGAAAGAGGTTGCTGCCAAGAAAGCGCATCACCTCCTGGCTCTTGCCGACATAGCCGATCTCGAAGGCTTCGATGGAGCTGTTGCTGATACCCCGATCATAGAGATACTGTTTGACCGCACTGTTCATATCCAGATTTTTGACATACCACTTCTGTATGCCCTCTAAAAGACGCCTGGATTCGCTGTAGTCACTGCTCCCTTTGGTGTATTGCAGAGAAAAGTTGTACATCGAAGCGAGCTTTTCGATCGCTTCGGGATAACTCAGCTTCTCGATCTCCATCACAAATTTGATGCTGTCTCCGCCTGCACCACAGCCAAAACAGTGATAGATCTGCTTGGAGGGGCTCACGACAAAACTGGGAGTTTTTTCTCCATGGAAAGGACAGTTCGCCTTGAAGTTGGCACCTGCTTTTTTCAGCTCGACATAGTTCCCTACTACATCAACGATATCAATACTGTTTTTGAGAGATTCTATGGATGCATTATCAATCATAGCGGATATTATAGCCAAATAATTAAATATGGAGAGTGGATGAGGTATAATAGCATCCAAATTAATAGGGACTAATGAAGGAATAGTTGTGGACAGTATTCTCCCCTCTTATCGGGATCCGCTTTTCAGTATTTTGCTTATCATCACGTTGAGCCTGATCGTTGCTGTGCTTACCTATGCATGGGGGCTCTACCGACAGCAGCAGGAGAAGAGTACACTGCGTAAATTTCTGGAGAAGTTTGAGAGTGCCGAATGTGCACTCGATACTACCACGATGCCTTTTGACAAAGCGATATACAAACCCCTGGCACTGCTCGCCAAAGCGTTTGAGAACAGTGGCGAATACCATAAAGCGATCAACATCTATCTCTACCTCATCCGGCACACCAGCAACCCGATCGACAAGGGTGACCTGATGGAGAGACTGGGGCAAACCTATCTGCATGCAGGTTTTCTGGAGCGGGCGAGAGCGATCTTCTCCGAGATACTCCACAAGCGACCGCGCTCACCCCATATCCTGTATAAACTGGGGATCGTGTACGAAATGATGCGACAGTACGACAAGGCACTGGAGGTGATCGAGCCTCTGAAAACCCAGGAAGAAGAGACCGGGGCATTGGAGAAGTTTTTGCAATTTGAAAAAATCGCATCCATCAAGCAGATGCTGCCCGAAGAGAAGATCGAGATACTGGTAAAGCTCCTGAAAACAGAGCCGACGCTCTATCGACCTATCCTCGCCCTGCTCTTTCGGCTCGATACGCCGACAGCCTGGGAACAAATCGACAGAAAGTCACTGCACAGCATACTGGATATTCTCTGGTTTTTGCCCTATTCACAACTCGATTTGGATATAATCTCCGCTGACGCAAGCCTGAGGGCCATCTATTATGCCAAAGGCTATCTGGAAGATTCGACCGAGAAAAGTGGCATCTTTGCGATCGATCTTCTCGCGGCAGCCCGAATCAGCGGCTTTGAAGAGGGGGACTTGCTTTTCAGCTATCTCTGCAGGAAATGCAAGCAGAGCTTTCC
>JANTGA010000112.1 GCA_024763175.1 Sulfurovum sp. | reverse complement strand
TGCAGAAAAAGACAAATCCACTTTTTGTTGATGGAAGGTACTTTTCCGCTGATCTCCACAGGAATCCTCTCAAAACAATCGACAATAAACAATACAAGGTCATCACAGATCACCAAGTTATCCAATCCTTCTTCTAAATCCAGCCATATCAGTACTGACGCATTCGACCGCCAGTGCTGCACACATATGCACAGCTAAGACGAAGCAGATATCTTGTGCAAGATTACGTCTGCAAAGCCTGCCTCTTGAGTATCTCTAACTTTCGACTATGCGTCGTTACTCTTTTTTACCTTAGCTTAAGTACAGACAAAAGCTAGAGATGTTGTGGATATTGCCTAATTATTAGATTCCCTTTAGATTATACCAGGCGAATTCGCATTTCTAGCGAATACCCTGAACCAATAGTCTAACATAAATTCCTGAAATTTCTTCAAATACTTTATGGATAGCCCCCTTATTATTCACAAAAAGCTCCCTTTAAGCAATAACAATCTGCCAAAAAACCTCTTATTTTGGTTGATTGTTTTGAGAAGAGTGTAGAAGCAATTTTAACACCTTTTTCGACCGGCGATTAGCCTGTTTTGCTATGTTTCTTGGTCGCTATGATGCCCTTTTATCGCTTCTAGAGTGCCTATTTGGGGGAATTTTTGGGTTTTCAGGGGTGACCATGTAGTGGTTTTGCGAAGATACAGCACCCTGCCACTCAATGAGATCAACTTGGTATTCTGGTGGGCTTGAAAGCCCACTCTGTACAATTGCAAGTTGCAAGTTAAAATAGCGGGAGCTTGTCAAATCCCGACAAGTGCATCGATGAGTTCCTTAGCCAATCTTCTGAAATAGTACGATAAAGAGAGCGGAAATCCGTCGTATATACAAGATCTCCGTTTTTGTCCAAATGCTCCAGCGGCGGTTGATCGCCATAGAGGCCGCCTTTGATAGCGCCCCCAGTCACGAAGTGGGGTGCAGCGGTACCATGGTCAGTTCCTCGGCTGGCATTTTCGGCTGCCCTGCGCCCAAACTCCGAGTAGGTCATAATGACAGTATCCTTCCATTTGCCGCTTTCAATGAGATTTTGGCGGAGTGCGGCGATTCCTTCGGAAAGCTCTTTGAGCAGTCTGGCCTGCTTGGGCTTTTGGTTGATGTGGGTATCGAAGCTGCCCAGGCTGAGTTTGAAGAAAGGGGTGTCGATACCGCTTCGTATGAGCTGGGCCGTCACTTTGAGTTGCCTGCCAAAGTTACCTTTGGCAAAGGGATAAGGCAGTGCTCTGTTTTTGTCAAAATAGCGAGAGAGGATATCGGCACTCTGGCGGATCTCCGCCTCTGTTTTGAGGATATGTGTCAGCGCATCATTGTCACCGGTCATATAGATCTGTGCGTGGATGTGTCTGGACTGGTTGAGGAATCCCTGGATATTGTTGATCTTGATGATGCCTCGTTCAGCTCCGGAGAGCGGCCCGTATTCTCCGCCTAGGATAACGGCCTGGAGTTTGGCCTGCTCTTTGGGGCTCAGGCTTTCAAGCCAGCCCTTGTCTAGATATTGATTGGAGCCGGAAGCAGTATCCCAGATCTCGATGGATCGAAAGTGGGAGCGGTTCGGGTCAGGGTATCCGACACCCTGGATGATGGCCATATCGCCGTTTTCGTAAATCTTTTTCGTGGCGCCCATGGAGGGGTGGAGTGCGAGGGAGTCATCCAGGGGAAGCAGCTTTTTTTTCGGGATAGAAATCTTTGGCCTGAGCTGGTAATAGAGAGGGTCGCTGTAGGGGACCAGTGTATTGAGGCCGTCATTGCCTCCTTTGAGTTCGATCAGTATCAGATGTCTCTGTTTCGCGCCTTTGGCCTCTTTGCCATAGAGTGCGAAAGGGAGTGCGGCAGCGTAAAGGGCGGTCCATTTGAGAAGGGTACGTCTGTTCATCATAGGCTCACTTGAGTTGATAGAGAGGATGCTGCAAAATAGTCTGCAGGGTAGCGTCAAATCGATGGGCCGGTGTCAGGAAAACCCTGATCGAGAGCAGTGTTTTGGCCGCCCCCTCTTCAGGTGAATCGGCGATGAGGGGGTTTCTGAAGAGCGCATCATCCAGCTTCTCCATCTCTTTGCCGCGTGTCAGACGGCTGAGGAACTCCTTGCGGATCAGCAGGGTGTTGGCATTGATCCACTCCCTGCCGCCGGGCCATCCTTTGACATTGGGCGGGCTGAGGATATCCTGTCCCAGCCTTCTGCAGTACTGCATCACGATCTTTGGATTGAAATCAGTCCGGTTAAATGTCCGGAGTGTTCCGATAGTCAATTCCGCAGGGGATTTGACCATCGTACCTCTATTGGAAGGGTCGGTAAAGGAGGAAGAGGTGAAAAGGGCATAGAGCATCGGTTTGAGCTCATAGCGGTTTTTCCTGAAGATCGATGCGATCCTATCAATCTCCTGTTCATGAGGATCATCACTGACGAACGCCTTCCAGAATTTACGGACGACGAAGATAGCGGTTGCATTCTGCTCCAATACCAAATCGACCATTTGATGGGCATCAAAATTGCCCTTTTGCCCGAAAATAATCTTTTCGCCCTTGTCATGCTGCTTTTTTCTGAATCGAAAATTTCTCTTCTTGTCCAGACTATAGCCTGTCAGGGAGCGTGCCACCTCTTTGATATCCTTTTCGTTGTAGTGGCCCTCTCCCATCGTGAAGAGTTCGAGCAGTTCCCGTGCCAGGTTTTCGTTGGGGTGTTTCTTGCGGTTGGCACGATTGTCGAGGTAGATCAGCATCGCAGGGTCCTCGATGATCCGATGCAGCAGTTGGGCGAAATTTCCCACTGCGTAACTGCGAAAGAGCTGGATTTGACGATACATCAGGGCTGGCTGCTGTACTTTTCTGATGCTGCTGGTGAAGTGGTTGTGCCAGAAGAGCACCATTCGTTCCCGGAAAGGAGTGGAGGTAGTCAGCATCTTTTTGATCCACCACTGCTTTAGCGCGATCTGCTGCTGTCTTCTTTTTTTATTAAAGGCCTTCCGCTCCTCGGCGTTGAGCTTTTTGAACTTTTTGGGAGGCAGGATCAGCCCGGAGGCAAAGTCGGGGAGAGGAATCGGCTCCTGAGCCTGCGGCATATCGAGCAGGCGTTTGACTGTAGCCTCATAGTTTTTGTCTTCGAGACAGGAAACAATACTCGATTCTGTGATCCCAAATGAAGTCCGGTTCAAAAGATGAGCGCACTGCTCAAACTCTGTTGCTGTTGCGAATGAGAACAGCAGCAAAAAAAATAGTATCTCTCTTTTCATTACGATCACCCTCCTCTCTATTTTATCCCAATGCGGCTTATCCGGCAAACCCGTGATTTTTGCCTGTGCAGCCAACACGCTGCACACAAGGCAAGTGAACACTATTCTTAATTTGAAAGGTATTTCAGTGTTACGAACGGTGATGCGATTTTGGTGATCGTCTCGAACGGTGCCGTAAAGTCATCCGAAGCAACACGGTATGATTTCCATTTGTTGGGCTGCACATAAACAATATCATTGGGCTTCACCGTGAGGTTGGACGCCTGAAGAGAAGCGAAACTGGTCAAATTCACCTTGCGCATACTCAGATTTTTGTGCCCGTCTGAACGGACAATAAAGATGGCATCTCTTTGAGCCTGATCTGTCAATCCACCCGCACTGGATACAACCTGAAGAATAGACATATACTCATTGGTCAATTGGACAACTCCCGGACTTTTTACTTCCCCCAGGACATAGACACGTTTGTTGATCACTTCGAGGTTAAGCGAAGGGTCAGTCAAATACTTCGCATACCTGCTTTCCAGCATTCTGGCGGCACCGGATTGTGAATAGCCGGCGACTCGTACTCTGTGGATTAGAGGCAGAGAGATGTATCCTTTGCTATCTACCAAGATCCCATTTTTGTTCATATCCGTCGGTGTCAATTCCGGATATTGATAGATCACGACGGATAGTCTGTCGTTCGGCTGTATCTTGTACTCTATCTTTTCTACTGCGCGTTTGGCTTCTGTCTGCACAGGTTGTTTTGTCTGCATCAGTTCATAGTCAGATCTTCCGCTGTTGCAGCCTGTCAAAAACAGCAAGAGTGATGCAAGCATTGTAGTTGCCCCTATTTTTTCATATACTTCTCCATTCTTATTTGTATAAGTGTCACACTATATCGTATCAAACTTAACTTTCGCATCCAAGCCCCACGGCTGTTTCCTTCTAAAGTCTCCATCAACCTGCCAATATCACCACCAATCATACGAATAGCTTGGGGAAAACTGATAAAATCCATCCTTCGTAAAATATTGATGGCTATATTTCTGATAATTGAAAAGTTTGTAGGAGCATTACCCGAACGCACAAGAGAGGCATCTTCTCCAAATGTCACATCTTTGACATAGTGCAGAGAGTTTTCAATAGCCCAATGAGAACGAATACCTTTATTGTAAGATGAGGCAGGCAGCTGTGTACTGGATATATAGTAGGATATATCAATAGACGGCAATTCCTTTTTG
>JANTGA010000111.1 GCA_024763175.1 Sulfurovum sp. | reverse complement strand
AGTGACAAGGAACGATTGACGATCGATTTTGAACCGCTGGCCCGTGTAGGCAAAAGCTATGCATTATTGGGTGACACAATCGAGCCACCCAAAATACCGTAGGGGCAATCCCCTGAAAGCTTTATCTCTTATTGTGCTCTTTTCATCATGCCTTTGCTTTGTCTCATCATCCTTTTACCATGCTTGATGCCTCTGTTTTGGTGTGAGAGCATATAGAGCAGCTGATCTTTACTGAGGATGGCCTTGGTCTCTTCGATACATTTGAGGTGAGCCATCGTCGCTTCTGCTTCGAGTGATGCCAGTTTTTCCACCTTCTCTTTGAGGCCTGCGGCGCTTTTTCCAGACGTGCTGCTGCTGATGATCTCTTTTCTCAAAGCGATCACTTCAGGTTTGATCTTCTTGATCGTACTCATCGTCTCTTTCCTGACTTTGGCCAACTGCCCCTTCTGTTCAGCTGATAGCGCAAAATCAGGATCATTCATATAAGGCATCATCATTTTAGTCAGGTGCGGCAAACCATGTTTGATCAAAAACGGTGAGTGCATGGCTTTTTTTGCCACTCCTTTCCTGCACATCATCTTTTTGCCATGCATCATCATCCCCTGCCCTTGACCCATTTTTGCACCCATGCCCCGTCCTTGTGTCGCCATATCAGTCTCTGTGGTAGGTGCAGCCAGCAGCATCGTAGCAGATGCGATCATCAGTAGTGTAGTTTTTTTCATTTTTTTCCTTTTGTTGCCGGGATATGCAATGGTTTTCATAGGATTGCCTATCCCAGGCTTTTGATGACCGTATTCTAACGGGTGTGTATGAACCAAATGTTAACGAAAGAGTTTCCAAGACTCTGAAAAGCGCTTTTCAAATCGTGCGAGTCGCTCTTCGAGGCTCTCTTTGATCACGTCACTTTTGCAGAGGAAGAAAAATGCACGCGGTGAATAGGGGCGATGCTTGATCGCAACGACATAGCCGAAACGTGCCCGCAAATCATCCAGCAGCACCTCTATCTGTCTGTCATGCGCAAAGCAGCGGGAGAGATGCTGGTAGACGATACAGATCTCCAGATGGGGAAGCTTGTAAAAGTAGCCGACTTCATCACTGAAGATATATTTTCTGGGGTCACGCTTTTGACGATAGTCGTGCGCCAGGCTCAAGTGTTCGAAGCACCCCTCCTCTCTCTTGCAGCGGAGCGCCATGCCATTGTCGGGAGCCAGAGCGACGATCTGAGTGTAGAGTGAAAACTGCAGCGCACTGCTGAGCCAGAGATGGCGGTCTTCGAAGTTGTTGGGGATCTTTGTTTCGAAAAACTTGGCATTCTCCAGGAGTTTGAGCTGTTGGAGTTCTGATACTGCCCTCCTCTTTTGCATCAGAAGTGTCATCAGTGAGCTTTCGAGGTAGGGATCGCTCCCTTTGACTCTATCGAAATAGTCTGTATGGCTACCGTCGCGATTGTGCGTTTCATCATCATGCAAAAACCAGATCTGTGCAAACGCTTTACCGATCAGCGGGCTTTCTGATGCATTGAAGAGATATCGAAAAAGCTGAAACTTGCCAAAATCTCCAATATCAGCGACATAGCGATCCTGCATCTTTTGCCTTTTTAATCATGAGACTCGTTGTACGATAAGAACATATAGGCTCTGTGTTTACATTCACAACACTCTATTATAGCAAATAAACCAAAAGAGCGTTATAATCCGGGTTGAACGGTTAGCACTAAGGCAGAAAATGGCGAAGAAAAAAAGAAAATACTTGATCAAACTCAATAACAAAATACGAAATTACTTCGACGGCCTTCCCTTCGATGAGGGGATCGCGACACTCGATGATGATCGCCTGGTTGCACTCTCGATGTTGTTGGAGCTGGAGCTTCCTTCCCTCTCTCGCGATGAGATGATCCGTGCACTGCGCAGGGCCTGGAGCGAAGGTGGTCATATCCAGCGCGAAGAGATCGTTGGCTTTCTGCTTCAGGGAAAAGGGGAAAAGCAGAAAGCCCAGAGTCAACGACACAAAGAGACACCCCCTCTGGATAAAGTCGGCAAAATCATGATGATACTGGAGACGATGGAGCATAGCAAAGCTGAGGAAAACAAGATCCTCGATGCCTTTATCGAAACCAGAAGCTCGAAAATCACTGAAGAAAAAGTCGCACATAAGCTAGCTTATATCCGCCTGCAGGGACGGCTCAAAAAACTCGAAAGCGCACTGGACGTGCATTTCAATACACTCAATCAGATGGAGTTCTATCAGCACTATACTTTTCGCATGCGTGAGGTGGATTTCGGCAAGCATCTCCTGAGCTACTCTGAGCCACTTGAGCTCGACAGCCTTTGGAAGCTCGATGATGAAGCGATCATCGAAGCACTCAAGCAAGAGAAAGAGAAGTCGATCGCACGAAAACAAAAAGAGATCGATGACTTCCTCGAGCATATCCAGGGCTATCATCCCTGGCTGACTCAAACAGAGATGATCCGGCATATCAAACAGATGCCGCCTGATTGTGAGCTCTATCATATCCCACTCTCTTTTGAGTTGTTGGAGGCGATTTTGCTGCGTATCAACAAAAAATATGAACTCTTTGAGAGTGCCGACCACTTGCTGATCAAAAAGCCCAAATCCTTTGTACTCTTCGGAGAGAAGATCGACTATCGTATCGTCGTCTCATATACCAAAAACCTGCTTTTATCTGCGATATGGCGAGGTGAAGAACTGCCTGTCGCCGCAGACCTGAGTCAAGTCAATGGAGAGTTGATTTCTCATTTCAATCTGGCGATCGATGCACTCTATGATCATATACTCGAACTCTCCGAAGGGCTGGATATCCCCGAAACCAAACTCCAATCCCTCATCATGCAGTTTCTTCTGCCACAGATCAAGACATCGCAGACTCTCAAGCTCAAGGAGAAGAGCAAGCGGCGTATTCTCTATCATTTTAACGAATATCTCAAACCGCTCAAAGAGAAGCGTATGCGTGAAGCACTGCTCGCCAAGACGATCCGGGATTTCAAAAATCTCTTCCCTTTGGCGCGAAGTCTCAAGCGCAAGATCGTCTTCCATGTCGGTCCGACCAACAGCGGCAAGACGTATGCCGCCCTCCAGAAACTCAAAGCAGCCGATACCGGATACTATCTCGCGCCGCTTCGATTGCTCGCTCTGGAGGGGTATGAAAATCTCAAAAAGGAGGGGGTGGGTGCTTCTCTGATCACCGGTGAGGAGGAGATCATCGATGAGGAGTCGACCCATATCTCCTCCACGATCGAGATGCTCAACAACAGTGTGGATGTCGACGTCTGTGTTATCGATGAGATCCAGATGATCGCTGACCGTGACCGGGGCTGGGCCTGGGCCAATGCCCTCATCGGTGCACCGGCCCAAACGGTCATCCTCACCGGCTCCTCCAATGCGCAAAATGCCGTTGTCGAACTCTGCCGCTACCTCGAAGAGCCTCTGGAGATCGTCCCTTTCGAGCGGATGAATCCCCTCAGTCTGCTCAGCTACCCTACACCATTGAGCAAGGTAGACAAGCAGAGTGCCGTCGTCGCCTTCTCCCGTCGTGAAGTTCTCTCTCTCAAGCAGCAGCTCTCTATGAACTATCGTGTCTCAGTGGTCTACGGCAACCTCTCTCCGGAAGTACGTCGCGAAGAGGCGAGGCGTTTTCGAGAGGGTGAGAGTGATATCCTCGTCGCGACGGATGCGATCGCGATGGGGCTCAATCTCCCGATCAAGACGATCCTTTTTGCCAAAGACAACAAATTTGACGGTCTCAGGCGCAGAGAGCTGACGCCTTCGGAGGTGCTCCAGATCTCCGGTCGGGCGGGCCGATACGGTATCCACGAAAACGGCTACGTCGGTGCACTCGATGATGCTTCGCTCCAGACGATTTCCAAACAGTTTCAGACACCGCTCACCGATATCGAACTCCCCTTCTCTGTCATGGCGAGCCTCGAGCATGTCTTGCTGATCGGGGAGATCCTGGAGACGGACAATCTGATGGATATCCTCGCTTTTTTTGCTGACAATATGGAGTTTGACGGTCCCTTCGAAGCAGCCAATATCGAGTCGATGCTGGAGATCGCCTCCATCGTCGATGAGTACAATCTCGACCTTAAGACCCGCTACCATCTCAGCTGCGCCCCGGCCAGTATCTCCTCTCCCTATATCGAATCGGTCTTTCATCGCTATATCCGCAATATCGAAAAAGGCTCCGAAGTCCTCTATATCCCGCCGCGCGACCTGCCCGCCTTTGCCCAGACCAATGATATGCTGCTCAATGCCGAAGACAGGGTCCGAGAGATCTCTCTCTACCTTTGGCTCTCGTTTAAATTCCCCGACTATTTCAAAGACACCCAAAAAGCGATCGATGCCCGCGTCCGGCTCAACCACTTCATCGAAAACTCCCTCAAAAAAGGTCACTTTGTCAAAAAGTGCCGACGCTGCGGCAAAGTACTCGACTTTAGTTATCGATTTTCGATCTGTGACAGCTGTCACTCCCGAGGCAAACGCGGAGAAAAGAGTTACCGCAGCAGGAGACGCCGATGAAAGCTCTCTTGACCTACCCTCACCTCCTCGTCGCAGCCCAGTTCGGCCTCATCGGTCTGATGGTCCTCTCCTCTCGCGGTGTCTTGAGTGATCCCGCTGCGATCGCCGTCTTCCTTGTCGGTGTCTTCATCGGCTTCTGGGC
>JANTGA010000110.1 GCA_024763175.1 Sulfurovum sp. | reverse complement strand
ATCGACGAGACGATCAAAAACGGCTACTCTCACGTAGCAGCTATGACACGACAGATGAAGACCCGTATATCCAAGCCCCTGCACGCTGCACTACTGTCACGAAACAGTGTGAACTATGCCGGAAAAACACTCCAATACCGACTCAACCACCCCAGAGATTTTCGCTATCGTGGACCCGAGGGGATCGACGCGATACTCATCGATGACATCATCACCACCGGAATCACACTCCAGGAGGCACAAAATATTTTGAAGCATCATCATGTGAATGTACTGTTTGCTTTGACTTTGGCAGATGCCAGGGGTTAAAGAGTGTAAAAATATGAGGGCACCCGCAAGGGATTGCCCCCCAACGGGGGATTGATTATTTTGTGACTGTTTCGTGGTGCGTGAGGTCAGGCTTGCTTTTGGAGAGGGCGTATCGAAGTATCAGGTATCCGATAACGGCAGAAAAGAGTGTTGCCAGGAGAATCGACAATTTGTCTGTATAGGCATAGAGCCTATCGTCTACGAAAGCCAGGGAATCAATGAAAAGACTCATCGTAAAACCGATCCCTGTGAGGATGCTGACACCATAGAGCATCAGCCAGCTACTTCCTTGAGGCATCGGTGCGATCTTGAGTTTGATCGCCAGCCAGCTGATACCGAAGACACCCAACTGTTTCCCTAGAAAAAGACCCAGGAAGATACCGATAGGAACGGTTCCGGTCATCTCCGTGAGAGAGAGTGCTCTCATATCGACACCGGCATTGACAAAGGCAAAAAGAGGCAGGATGAAAAAAGTGATCCATCCGTGGAGACCATGCTCGAGCTCTTTGAGCGGTGAAAAGGTATTGCCTTTTCTGTCTTTGGAGTAGAGCGGGATCGTGAAGGCGAAAGCGACACCAGCCAGTGTCGCATGGACGCCGGACTCGAGTACTGCTACCCACAAAACGATGCCGACAGTATAAAAGAGGGATTTCTTTGTTACCTTGAGTCGGTTGAATGCGATGAGAAGTGCCAAAGCGATAGAAGCTACGATGATAGAGAGTGTCGAAATATCCATCGTATAAAAGAGCGCTATCACGACGATGGCACCCAAGTCATCGATGATGGCCAGCGCCATCAGAAAAACTTTCAGAGAGACCGGTACACGGTTTCCCAGCAGAGAGAGTATCCCCAGCGCAAAAGCGATATCCGTCGCTGTGGGTATCGCCCATCCCCGCATCGCTGTCGCATCTCCGTAGTTGAACCAGGTATAGACCAGGGCGGGGAAGAGCATCCCGCCGATGGCTGCGATCGTAGGCAGTGCGACCTTGCTGACAGAAGAGAGATGTCCTTCGAGGATCTCTCTCTTGACCTCCAGGCCAATCATCATAAAGAAGATGACCATCAAGCCATCATTGATCCAATGATGCAGTGTTTTGTCAAGATGAAGCGCACCGATGCGTATCTCCATAGGTACATGGAGAAAACCCTGATAGAGAGCGGAAAGCGGCGTATTGGCAAAGAGTAGTGCCAAGAGTGTCGCGATGATAAGGAGGATGCCGCCAGTCGAATCTGCCTTGAGAAAAATCGCCAGTTTCCGTTTGCTCGACATCGTCATAGGCATCGGATGCACCTGTTGACAGATTGTTGGTGCAGCATCGTCTTAGAGTCCTTTTGGATTGGGGCCAAATCTATTGTCGCCTGCTTGACTGTCCTGGACATAAAAGAAAAGCAGCACAAAGATACCGATGAAGTTGACGATCGGTATCACACCAAGCAGCAACCACCAGCCGCTTCTGTCTGTATCGTGCAGACGTCGGATCGAAACCGCAATACTCGGGATCAGGACAGCCAGGCTATAGAGTGACTGGATATACCCTATCGTCTGTGTCATACTGGCCGAAGCGATCTCTGTCGTCGCACCTGCCATCGTATTGGACATCGTGGTATAGGTATAGCTGGTGCCCAGTGTCCCATCGAGTATACCCAGTACGATACTGATTATGAGATTGAAAAGTACAAAATACCAAAACTCACTTCGACTGGCTCTACCACTAAATTGTGCATATTTATTCTTGAGAAGATCAAGATAATAACGATTGAATTGTTCCATCGTGTTATTCCTTTTGGGTTATTTTGTAGCATTATCTCCAAATAATTCTTAGAGTTTCTTCGTAAATATCGTAATCACTCTAACAAAAGCCTTGAAAAAAGTGCTATACTTTCAAAAAGAGCAACAAAAGGAGATAATAAATGAATGTGCAAGAAAAAGAGATGGCGATGATGAAAAGTGAAATCACCAAAGAGATTCGTGCTGTTTTTAAAACCAATATGAAAGTGTTTGACTGGGATATCCCTGAAAATGATGATAAAAAAACAGCCGCGTTGATACTGGCAGTGATGCAGGATGCTCTCGATGAGCTCAAAGGTGAAGCGGCATCCGGAAAATTTGATAACTACTAGCCAAACAGGAAAGAGATAAAATCATGAAACAGAAGATAGATAAAGTTATAGACAAAGTCAAAGCGTCCAAACATATCGACGAAGAGAGAAAGCCAGCCGTCATAGAGAGACTCGAAGAGTGGAGAGAAGAGGAGCCGGCGATCGAGGATGTCGCCGGTCAGTTTGAACAGTTTTGGATAGAGCTCGAGCCTATCTTTGCAGAATTGGGATGGGTGTAAAATAATTTTATCAAGAAGGGGATCAAATGAGTCAAAGCAACCTTAAACATATGGAAAAGATCAAAGATACGATCGACAAATCTCAAGAGTTGAGTCAGGAAGAAAAAAGTAATTCAATGAAGCATATCGAAGAGTGGTATCAGGAGGATCAAGCCTGGGGGACTTTCATCGAAGAACTGAGTGAAATCTCTCCCAAGATCAAAGCACTGCTGGCAGAACTCGGTCTACTCTAGTACATCAGTCAATAGATGGACGCCTATTACCTGAGACTGATAGGGTTTATCACCTTTTTGACATTCGTTTCGATCGTTTGGCTCTCCTATCAATTTTGGAGGAGGAAGCGATTGCTGGAAATGATCAATCACCTTCCTTTCCCGCCGGCTTATCAGAAGATCGTAGAGCAGATTCCCCATTATAAAAAATTGTCAAAAGATGATAAAGAAAAGATCGAGCACTCCATACTCTATTTTATCCATACCAAATCATTTGTCGGGAATCATATCAAAGTGACAGATGAGATGCGGGTGGTTATCGCTTTTTATGCTTGTTTGCTGTTGCTGCATCATGATGATCTGGCGTGCTATGAAAGCCTCAAAACGATCATCATTTACCCTTTTGCTATGGTGACGAAACAGGTGATGGCACATGGGGGCATTTACCAGAAAGGAGAGTTCATCCTCTCTGGGCAATCCGCCGGCCATACGGTTGTGATCTCCTGGCATGATGCCAAAAAAGAGGCTTATCATTTGCGTCAGAACAATGTCATTCTTCATGAGTTCGCTCATGAGATTGACTATATGGAGGGCGAGGCTGATGGTGTACCGCCTCTGGAACTTTCCAAATACCATGAATGGTCACATATTGTTTTCAGAGAGTTTGACAAACTGGCCAATGTTGCACTCACCAATAGGGATTGGGGTAAATACAAACTCATAGGCGAATACGCTGCCAGTAATGAGATCGAGTTTTTTGCCGTCATCACAGAGCGTTTTTTTGAATCCCCCCGATCCTTCAAATATCATTTCCCTGATCTCTACAGGGAGCTGCAGTCCTTCTACAAGATCAATCCGATCATTTTTGAAGATCCTGTACCCGTATAATCCTTAGCAGATATCGATTGGTCATGATTAATATAGATTATGGGATAATGCTGTATTCTAACACAGGGCAATAATTGATGATAAAAAATATACTATTTTTGATACTAACCTTGTCTCTATCCATCGTAGCAGACCAGAATGCCAGTTATGTCGGTGACACATCCTGCGTGGAATGCCATAGCAAAGAGGTGAAGGAGTGGAAAGGGTCAGATCATGATCTGGCGATGAAGGAGGCGAATGATGAGACTGTTGTAGGGGATTTCGACAATGCTACCTATGAACTCCATGGTGTAAAAAGCAGCTTCTATAAAAAAGATGGCAAGTTCTTCATCCGAACCGATGGAGAAGATGGCAAACTCCATAACTATGAAGTGGCGTATACCTTTGGTGTCTATCCGCTGCAGCAGTACCTGTTGAAGTTCCCGGATGGGAAATATCAGATACCGGATATCGCCTGGGACAGTCGCAGCAAAGAGGAGGGGGGCCAGCGTTGGTATCATATCCATCAAGATGAAGTGATCAAAGCAGGGGATGTCTTGCACTGGACGGGACCGAACTTCAATTGGAACTACATGTGTGCCGACTGCCACAGTACCAACCTGAAGAAGAACTATGATCCTGAAAGTAAAAGCTATCATACGACCTGGGATGTCATCAACGTCTCGTGCGAAGCGTGCCACGGACCGGCATCCAAGCATATCGGGTGGGCCAAAAGCCCTGACAAGAATATCACAAATGCAGGATTTGCAGTCTCCCTGTTGCACACAGGGAGAAAATGGCTGATCAACAAAGAGACGCTCAAGCCCGAACTGCATGATGTCAACAAAAGTACCCGCTATCCCGAGATCGAGACATGTGCCCGGTGCCATTCGCGGCGTTCTCAGCTCGATGACGACTTCAAGCCGGGGGAGAGATTTGAGGAGCACTATTTGCCTTCGATGCTCGACCGGGGACTCTATTTTCCTGATGGCAAAATCGAAGATGAAGTCTATGTCTATGACTCATTTCTGC
>JANTGA010000109.1 GCA_024763175.1 Sulfurovum sp. | reverse complement strand
TTAAGTCTATTTAATACCAAATAGAGTATAGCTGTTAAATAGACTTTATACTAAAGCGTTGTCATTGTTTCTGAAACTATCTTATTCTATCAAACTGTAGCACCACCTGGAACCTTTGTTGATTATCATATTCCGGGATGTCCGCCTGCACCTGTTGAGATTATCGAAGGCTTGGTGCGCTTCTTGGAGACGCTGGATGTCAGGGATGAAAATGCCCCAGGGAATCGGAGGCTTTAGCCCCGGATAAACATCAAAACGTATTGTAATACCAAATCAATTTTAATACATACGCGCAAACAACAAGACTTTTGCACATCTGCACACAAGCATATGTCGCTATCATCTATGTTTTAAATTTGGTATAAGAAGTGGCGAGGCTGAAGCACTCGATTCCGGGGAAACTATTTTTCCTTTCATAGCATTCTAACTGATGAACTATCCAAGCAATATTTATCAAGCTGTAACCATTTCTCTACAGAAATAGGCAAAATAATTATTTATTCATCATATATAATTATCTTTTAACCCAAAATCCAATAGACTTAAAGGGAAGCAAAAGCCCTTAGAATCGTTTTTAAGGGTTGCTTATTGTAGTAATAAGCTGAGCTAAATTAAGGAGGAAGCATGAAGCTAGGTTTCTTGGTTGACCTGAACCTGTGTATGGGGTGTAAGGGTTGTGAAGTCGCGTGTAAAGTGGAAAATGAAGTACCACTGAGCTCTTGGCGCCTGCGTGTGAAGTATATTGATGTGGGAGTTTTCCCGGATGCATCAAGGAATTTTACACCGCTGCGCTGTAATCACTGTGAAAATGCACCGTGTGAAAGGATCTGTCCGGTCTCTGCACTGCATTATCTGGAGAATGGTATCGTCAACGTGGACAGCAACCGCTGTATCGGATGTGCTGGTTGTATGATGGCGTGCCCGTATGGTGCGATCTATATGGATCCGGAGACGAATACGGCAGATAAATGTACCTACTGCGCACACCGTATCGAAAGCGGTATGATGCCTGCATGTGTTGTTGTCTGTCCGGTTCAAGCGAATATTTTTGGTGATATCGAAGATGATACGAGCCATATTTCCCGTTATATTATGGAGCACCAGGGTGGTGTACAGGTGCGAAAACCTGAGAAAAATACGCATCCCACACATTTCTATGTCGGCGGTGGCAACCAAACACTCAATCCTTTGGCCCATGAAAGAATCGAAGGATATAACCTCTTCAACAAAATTACGCATCTTGAGCATGTCGGTGATCCTCACCATGGTGTACTGGATAGATTCCTTGCGCCATTTGCCGGACATGAGAAATTTGACAATAAGAGCTTTATGAATTTTGATAACACGCCGGCAGAAGGCGGGCATGAAGCGGCAGAGTCACATGAAGAAGAAGGAGGTCACTGATGGTAGAGCATGGTATTAATGCAACCCACGCGGTTGTGACAATGGATGCAGCCCTTCCCGGTATTATCTGGGGATGGATGATTACCCTGAATATGTGGGCAAAAAGTGTCGGTACAGGTGTGATCCTGATCGGAGCTTTTCTGCTCTATCGACACAAAAAAGAGGAGATGCCGAACCTGAGATGGGTGATGCCTCTGATATCCTTCATCTTCCTGAATATCTTCCTTCTCTTCACGTTGACAGATTTGCATCAGCCTTATAGAATGGTCAACATCTTCCTCCATCCTCACTGGACTTCAGCGATTACGGTGGGAGCCTGGATGGCGTCCCTCTTTACGCTGTTGATCACGATCATGATGGTGATCGGTGGATTGGATGCTTTCCCTGATGTCGCACGACACAACGGTTTGGCAAAAACTGCGAGAGAGCATAGCGCTTTCTACGAGAAAATATTTCCATTTGTCGTTTTCCTGGCGATCCCGGTGACGCTCTATACGGCGATCATTATGGCGGAGTCAAGTGCACGCGAATTGTGGCAAGCACCCACTGAGTTGATGCAGATGCTTCTGGCGGCATTCCTGGCTGGTTCTGCAGCACTGATACTCATCTCGGGAGCTTGGAGCAAAGAGGCGAGAAAAGATTTGGCACTGGTGTTGGCACTGGCTGTCTTCTTCGGATTTGTGATGTATATGGGTGAATACTTCTTCTCCTTCAAATCAGCAGAAGCAGAAGCGACACTCGAATATGTACACTCCGGCGGAGCGTACAATATACAATTCTGGCTTGCTATGGCCTTGGGCTATATTATTCCATTCTTCCTGGCTGTTTCAGCGATGAAGAGTGACAATAAAACACTGCTGAGATTTGCAGCAATATTGGCATTGATCGGGCTATACCTCGCTAAAGATGTTTGGCTCAAAATCCCACAAATGCTACCGTTAAGTTAAGGAGGAGAAATCAATGACAAAATCAATGAACAATGAAAAACCTACTTTTATCGAAAGTAGAAGAACTTTCCTCAAAGGCACAGCCTATACTGTAGCTGGAGCGGCCTTGGCAAAGGGAGTCTTTGAAACGATCGCAGATGTTCCTGCGATGGCAGATGAGAGTAAATTTACCCCAACACCCAAGACACTCTCTTTCTATCCTGCTTTTGAAGAGTGGGACAGTTTTACAGAGCTTGATGGAACTGACTGGAAAAGAGGCGGTACAGGAAGAAACGGTGTCGAAAGTGAAGCAAATCCTGATGGCATTAAGGCCACAGAATATATGCTTGTGCCTACTGCATGCTCCAACTGTGAAGCTTCATGCGGATTGACAGCATGGGTTGATCTCAGTACATACAAAAAGGGCGGCCAGCTTGCCGTCCGTAAATATATGGGTAATCCGCTGCATGCAGGAAGCCGAGGCCGTAACTGCGCTAAAGGATATGCCGCACAATCACAAATGTACGATCCTGACCGTATCCCTTTCCCACTCAAAAGAGCTCCCGGCTCCAAGAGAGGCGAAGGCAAATGGGTGAGAGTTACCTGGGATCAGGCGATGTCTGAGATCGGTGAAAAAATGCACGACACGCTTAAGACTGGAGATGAGCTTTCCAGAAAGTCGATCATGTACCATGTGGGTCGTCCCAATGAAAATGGATTTGGTCACCGTGTACCGCACTCTATGGGTTGTGATGGTTACGATTCGCATACCAATATCTGTTCTGCAGGTGCCAGAGAAGGTACAATCCAGTGGACAAATGATGACAGAAACAATCCGGACTGGGGTAACGCCAAGTTGATCTTCCTGCAATCTTCTCACGCAGCAGATGCAGGGCACTACTTCCAGCAGGCGGCAGGTCGTATTGCAGATGCGAGAAAAAAGGGTGCCAAACTTGTTGTTATGGATCCTCGTATGTCAAACTCTGCCGGTATGGCAGATCTCTGGGTACCGACATGGCCGGGAACAGAGACTGCGCTCTATCTCTATCTGGCCAACAGAATTCTGAACGAAAAAGGTTTGGACGGCAAAAGTCAGGTAGACCATGCATTCGTAAAAAACTGGGTCAATTGGGATCGTCTGATGGCAGACAAAGAGTATCTTGAATACTTGGTTGGCAAGGGCTATATCAAATCAGTGCCAGAGGGCAACAGTTATCAGGACTTCATTACGATGATCGCTGAAATGTACAGTCCTTATACACTGGATTTTGTCGTAAAAGAGTGTCGTATCGAAGCGAGAATCGTTGAGAAACTTTACGAAATGTTCATCGATGCAGGCGATAGAGTGGCTACCTATATCTGGAGAGCAGGACCGATCGCACACAGGGGCGGATGGATGATTGCAAGAGCTGCTTTTCTTCCTTTCGTACTGCGTGGTGCCATGTCTGGAGATGAAGGAAACGTAGGTCTCCACCACTGGTCTGTCATCTCTGTCAATGGTAAGGGTGATGCGGCAGCTGAGGCAGGTGTGAGACCTCCGAGAGTTGACGTCTGGAACGAGATCGCCTGGCCGCCCGAGTATCCGCTCAGTACCTATGAGATGAGTCATATTATGCCGCATCTCTTGATGGATGATGCGTGGCAGAAGAAGTGGACAGAGAAAGGATTGCCAAGTGTTCCAAAGAAATTGGCAGTCTGGATCCCCAGAATGTACAATCCTGTCTGGATCAACCCGGATGGTTTCCGATGGATCCAAGCACTTAAGCGGGAAGACAAGATCGAGATGGCATTTAACCTGTCACCGACTTGGTCGGAGACTAACTGGTATTGTGATTATGTTCTCCCTGTCGGTTTGGCAGGCGAGAGACATGATCAGCATTCAGAGGCTACACTGCCGGCAAGATGGCTGAGTTTCAGAAATCCGGCACTGCGTGTAGCGTTGGAAAAAATGGGATGGAAGCCAAAAGATCCGGCAAGAGCGACACTCGAAGCCCACATCAAAGCAGGTCTTGGTGAAGTATGGGAAGAGGTAGAGTTCTGGGCAAACATCATGGTTCACCATGTTGATCCCGATGGTTCACTGGGTGTCAGAAAATTCTGGGCATCCAAGGAAGATCCAAGTCGAGCAGTGACTATCCCTGAGTGGTATCAAGCCGCCTTTGACAAGCTGCCAAACCTGAGAAAAGCGGCAAAAGCAGCGTATCCGGACTCCAAGTATCCAAACTATGAGATGATGAGAGACCGTGGTACCTGGCTCGAAGAGGACAATATCTATAGACCCCAAGAGAGAGAGCTTCACAAGAAAGATGGTAAATATATCGCACATGGTCACGAATATGAAGAGCGTGATGTCGAAAAAGATGAGTATGGTGCTCTATTGGTCGAAGATCACGTCTTTGGTGGCAAGAAATCTATTGGTGTGGAAGTCGATGGCGAATTAAAGCAAGGCTTCCACACCCTGAGCCGAAAACTTGAGTTCTACTCTGAGTGGTTCAAAGAGTGGAAGTGGCCTGAGTATGCGATACCTATCTATCCGAAGACAAAAGAAGAGCGTGAAAAAATGGT
>JANTGA010000108.1 GCA_024763175.1 Sulfurovum sp. | reverse complement strand
ACCCAGCTCCATTCCGAACCTGGAAGTCAAGCCTCCCATCGCCGATAATACTGCAGGCCACGTCTGTGGGAATGTAGGTCGCTGCCACATTGAGATACTGACTACTACTCCTGCAATTATTATTACTCTTATTTCTTTTATTTATTTTTTATCTGATTTGTGATGTCGATGTATCTTTTTTTGGGATTGTTATTATTTCGGGTTGATACTATATTGTTGCCTCGACCAATAGACTCGAACAAGTTCGAGTGTCCCGAAGCTTGGGACCCTCAGACTTGTCTGAGGCAACTCTCCCCATTCGCTATAGACTTGAACAAGTTCGAGTGTCCCGGGGGTTGGGGGGGCTTGGAGTTGTGTGAGGTAAATCCCCACTATTAACTTTTCATTTAAAAACTGTTAAGAATTAAGTATTTTAACAGAACTGATAGTGTATCATCCTGTGTAATTTTTTTGAAGAAAAACAAATATGAAGGAGTAACACATGAAAAAAATTGTAGCACTGTCACTTGTGGCGGCAACAATGGCATTTGCATCAACTGCAGATGATATCGCAGATTTGCAGAAGCAAATTGACAAATTGAAAGCAAAGCAATCAAAAATCAATGCGCAGAGTGCAAATGACAACATTAAGTGGGGTGTTGACCTGAGAACATCTATTGATAATATCAATTATGATATGGCCAATGGTACATCGGTTGGCAATGACAGTCTTATGTCGCTAAGACTCTGGCTAAATATGGCATATGCAGCGGATGAAAAGAATATTTTCAAAGGCCAGCTTTCTATGAATAAGGCATTCGGTGCTGATTTTGGAATTGGCGACGATATGCAGGCGATGAGATCTTTCGGTATGGGATCGCTGTTTGACTGGACCGGCAACGAGGCACTTTCTGACAATTCACTTAAAGTAAAGCAGGCTTATTGGCTCTATATGGGTGATGATGCATTTGGTCAAGGGATAGACTGGACATTTTCTATCGGAAGAAGACCTTCTATCAATGGTTTCCTCTCTAGTCTCAGTCAGGATGACAAAGCCTCCTCTCCTCTGGGTCATGTGATCAATGTTGAGTTTGATGGTATGAGCAGTAAGATTGACTTGAGTACTTTGACAGGTGTTACCGGTATGAGTTTCAAAGTTTGTCTTGGTCAAGGTTCTACCAACGCGGCACCTCTTTTCTATAATGCTACACCTTACGCAGAAAATCCTCAGGGACTTGATGCTGTTACACTGGGCGGATTTATTTTTGAACCCTATAATGATGGTCAATTTATCGTCAAAACAACGTGGTATAGAGCATTTGATCTTCCAGGTATGGCGATGGACATGACGACTGGTGAGCCATTGGGCTTCAAACAGTATGGTGATATGGACGGTGCTGCTATTTCTGTCCTGGTAGATGGTGTTACAGAAGAGGGTTATGGCTCAGACGTCAAGCTTTTCGGTTCTTACGCATGGACGCAGACGAACCCTTATGATGGTGAAGCGATGCTTGGATCTGCCGAGAGCGAATCAGGCACTTCTTACTGGGTAGGCGCCTATCTGCCAGTAGGCGAAGGCAATGAATATGGTACACTAGGACTTGAATACAATCACGGTTCACAATACTGGAGACCATTTACCTATGCTGAAGATACAATGATTGGTTCCAAAATTGCTGCACGCGGTGATGCATGGGAACTGAACTATACGTATCAAATCACCAAAGCGTTGAGCCTTCAGGCCAGATATGTCAATATTGATTATGACTATACTGGAAGCCAGGGGTTCTTTGGCAATACTTCCGGTGCTGCTATGAAGATCAGCGATGTCAAAGATGGTGCAGCGATGTGGTCACAGATGGGCGGTACGGCAGATCCTGCTTCTGCTCAAACAGTTGTGGCTAATCTGATGGCGAGCGGTATGTCACAGCAGCAAGCTGTAGGCGCTGCTACACAAATGGGTCAGGCAGCAGCATTCCTTCCAAGTGTCGTTGAATCTGCTCAAGATTTCAGATTTTATCTCAGATATAGATTCTAAAATCTTTCTATCCCAACAAAGAGACTCCTCTTTGTTGGTCCTCTAATTCTTTTTAACCCACCTCTTTTTATCTTATTTTGACGGGAAGGCGCTTCAGAAGAGTTGATGATGCAGCGCGTTAGTCTATCCCGATTTCTACCAGGAGACTTTTGGCGATATCTCTAAAATAATTTTTTTCATCCTCTGAGCCCAGTGCCACCGAAGGCCTTCCTCTATCGGAGCCTTTTCTGATACCCATTGTCAGGGGGACCTTGCCCAGCAGGGGTATATTGTATTTTGTTGCTGTATATTTCCCGCCTCCTTCCCCAAAGATAGCATACTCTGCGCCTGTGTCTGGTGCAATAAAATAACTCATATTTTCTACCAGGCCACCGATGCGGATACCGGTTTCTTTGAGCATCATGATGGCGCGGCTGACATCATCGAGAGAGATCTGCTGCGGTGTTGTGACGATAATGGCTGCTGTGATGGGGAGCTCCTCTGCCATGGTGAGCTGAATGTCGCCTGTTCCCGGCGGCATGTCGATCACGAGAAAATCAAGCTCGCCCCATGCAGTCTCTTCAAGGAACTGCATGAGTGCAGAGACGGCGACAGAACTTCTCCAGACGAGGGGTGTGTCCGGGGTTGGAGTGGTGAGCCCTACGCTCATTATTTTGATTCCAAAATTTTCACTGGGAATCATCTGGTTGTGGTCACTCCATTGTACTCTTTCGTTTTCTATCTGCAGCATCCGGGGCGTATCCGGCCCATAAACATCAGCATCCAGCAGTCCTACCCTATGGCCGAGCTGTGCCAGGGCAATAGAGAGATTGACAGAAACAGTACTCTTCCCTACGCCGCCCTTCCCGCTGGTGACGGCAATAATATGTTTGGCATAGCGTGCACGATTATTTGGTTTGGCGGTCGTACCATAGCTTACTTGCTTCAATTTGATCGCTCCTTGAGTCTGCTTTGTGCTGACCTGCGGACATCCAAGTCGCCATCTTCCAGCAATGCTTTGAGTATAGAAGTACTGCTTCCTGGATTTTCTGCGACACGCATGCGTACCATTTTGTCTGTATCTGTCAGCAGAAGACTCAAGAGTTCTTCCGGGGTACTGGGATTTCCAGAGAGGCCATCGCGTACGATTTTTTCATCTGAAAAGAGTGTGCGGAGTATGGTTGTGGGTGTGTGAGGATTTGTTGCGACCAGCGCACGGACAAGGTTGACGGGATCTTTTGCCAGTTTTTCCAGCACATCGACAGGGGTCAATCGGTTTTTGGCAACTGCCCATCGGTTTTCCATATCTTCAGCCTCGCTCAAATCCCTCAGAAGAGAGAGCAGCAGACCACTTTTTTCAGGCTCTTTGTCGTCAATACTGCTGCGTCTGCTGATATTCATCGCAACCATCCCGGTGACCCGTTTCTCTCCCCTGAAATGGTTAAAAATCTCTCTCACTTTTTCAAGTGGCAAATCGACAATATCCAGTGCTATTACGGCTTCGTTCATCAGCATTCTTACCTCTATACTTGCTATATTGAGCCCAGAATTGTATATGAGAAAACAGATACCTTGCTTCTGCCTATTCTAGTGTACGATTCAGGCTAAAGCAGTGTACTACAGGAAACTAAAAATAACGTTTTTTCGGCTTTCGGGCAGTTTTTATTCGTTTCATTCTGAATTTTCCACACGTTAGAATAAGAAGGGTTTAATGATGCATTAAATGAAGTTTGGTTATGATTTTTCATCATTCTATATACGTTCTGGATACATTTGTATTTTAGTGAGAACAGTAGATAGTATGAAATTACATAATAGTGCATAAAGGATGACTATGAAACTGATGTTTAGAGGATTGGCAATTTTACTTTTGCTTGCAGCAGGAGTGATGACGGCAGCAGCCGAGGGAAATCATATCAGGGTTTTCACTTCAGACAATACTGATGGAAAGATCACTGGCAAAACGATACAGGAAGCATTTGAAAAAACAGACTTTATCGTAGAGGCGAATAATGATATGAATACACCCTTCAAGCGTGACTTCAACAATACGCATCATGATGTCTACAATCTTATGGTATTGTGGAGAAAAGATACCGTGTTGGCATTGGCTGAAAAGTATCCGAATATTGGACTCTTTGCTCCTCTAAGTATGTCTATCTATACGCCCAAAGGCGCCAAGACTATCTCTGTCTCTTCGCTCTCCGCTGCAGGCATTGCAAGCGTCACAGGTATCCCGGCAGACAATAAAGCATTGGTAGACCTGGAAAAAAAGATCGATGAAGCACTGAAGGTCGCTATGCCCAAAGGCGCATATGAGAAAATGCCCTACAAAATGAAAGAAGTCAAAGAGCCTTTGACGGTTACTGTTGATTTTGACCAGAAGGGGGATGACTCTGATGACGCATTCGATGACTTCGATATGAAGTTTGACGGCAAGCTGGCACCTAACGGATTTGTCAGTCCGGCATTTGTCGACATCAACTATGATCTTGGCGAGCATGACAAAGAGTGGTATAGCTTCTATGGAGCCTACTCTATCTGCAGTATCCCTGTTATCTACACTGTATCAGAAAAATACCCGGAAGCAGGTGCGCTTGCCCCTTGTACCATGTTTATCTATCAGAAAAATGGTGAGAAAAAAATCCATGTAGGATTCCCTTCTGTGCAAAAATGGATCAGCGCTATGAATATCAGCGACAAAGCGTCTATTGATGTGCTGCTGGAAGCAGAGAAAAAGTTTAGAGCAATCTTGGCAGAAGTAACCAAATAGTGATAAGTCGCTAGATGCAGAGGGGAGCTACTCTCCTCTTTTTGCCGTACACGGCCCTTCCTTAATTCCAGAGCCACTTGCAAATTCCCCTATCCCCAAGCAGCCAATCCTACCCTCTGACAAATTCCCAAGTTTAAAAAAACACTCCCAGCTCTTATCTACTCATTTTACTCCCTATTTCGGGTTTT
>JANTGA010000107.1 GCA_024763175.1 Sulfurovum sp. | reverse complement strand
ACATTCGGGTCCATCCTGAAATGACTGGTATTGTCGATCACGACAGCACCGGCCTCAACGGCAAACTTGGCATATTGTGCAGAAATAGATCCACCTGCTGAGAAGAAAGCGATATCGATATCTCTCCCCTCAAAGACAGTCTCAGTCAACTCTTCCACACGAATGGCTTGACCTTTGAATTCGATCTGACCACCCGCTGACCTGGCACTCGCCAAAGGCAGCAGTGTCCCTACCGGAAAATCCAAATCCTCAAGAACTCGTGCAAGCTCTTCACCTACGGCACCTGTGGCACCAACAATTGCTACATTGTATTGACTCATTTTATTCATTCCTTTAGTGTAAATTGATTTCATCGTCAAGAGCATCTTTCGTCTCTTCTTTGGGACATTTTGCCACGCTGACCACTTTGTCTTTCTTGTCGACATTGACCACTTTGACACCCGAAGTGTTTCGGCCCGCCTTGCGGATCGAATTCATATCGATACGTATCATTTTTCCGATACTCGTCAAGCACATCAAGTCCTTGTCATCCTCCACAAAGACAACACCGACCACATCACCAGTTTTGGCTGTCAGCTTCATCGAAATGACACCCTTGCCTGCTCTGTTTTGCTCGCGGTACTCCAGAGCTGTCGTCCTCTTGCCCAGGCCTTTTTCGCTGATCATGAGGATCTCATCCTCTTCGTTCTCGATCGTCGTTGCACCGCAGACATAGTCATCTTCGATCTTGAACTTGATCGCTGTCACACCTCGTGCTACACGACCGATCTCTCTGGCATCTTCCACTTTAAAGCGGATACAGAGACCTTTTTTGGTCGCGACGAAGAGCCATTTTGTATCAGGCTTGACTATTTTGGACTCTACCAGCTCATCATTTTCATCGAGATTGATCGCTCTGACGCCATTGCTTCTGATATTGGAATATTCACTCAGGTTGGTTCGCTTGACGATACCGTTTTTCGTGAAGAAGACCAAGCCTTTATCATTATTGAAATCTGTGGTCGGAATGATCGCGGTGATCTTCTCATCGGCTTGCAGATTGATCAGGTTGACGACGGCTTTTCCTTTCGCAGCACGGCTTCCCTCTGGGATACGATAGACTTTGAGCCAGTAGAGCTGCCCCAGATTGGTCACAAACATCAGCGTATCGTGCGTATGGGAGATAAAGAACCGCTCGATGAAGTCATCATCATAGGTGGTGACGGCGATCTTTCCTTTACCGCCCCGATGCTGCTTTTCGTACGATTTGACCGGTACACGCTTGATATATCCTCTATGGGTGATCGTCACAACCATCGGCTCATTGGGGATCAGGTCTTCGATATCGATATCATCATAATCATCGACGATCTCTGTACGGCGCTTGCTGCTGAAAACCTTGCCGATCTCTACCAGCTCATCACGGATGATGCTGTTGATCAGCGCTTCGCTCTGAAGAATGCTTTCGAGATAAGCGATAGTCTTGCGCAGTTCAGCAAGCTCATTTTCGATCTTTTCGCGCTCCAAGCCTACCAGTCGTCGCAGCCTCATCTCCAAAATGGCACTTGCCTGGATCTCAGAGAGGCTGAACGTGGCCATCAGGGATGCCTTGGCACTCTCGCTGTCTTCGCTTTCGCGAATGATTCGGATCACTTCGTCGATATTGTCGATCGCGATCTTCAAGCCTTCCAGTATGTGTGCTCTCGCTCTCGCTTTTTCGAGGTCAAAGATGGTTCGTCGAATGATCACCGTTTTTCTATGGTTCAGGAAGAGATCGAGCAGCTCCATCAAGGTGAAGACTTTGGGCTCTTTGTTGACGATCGCCAGCATGATGATCCCAAAAGTCGTCTGCATCTGGGTCGACTTGAAGAGGTTGTTGAGTACGATTTCACTCATCGCATCCCGCTTGAGCTCCATCACGACACGAATCCCCTCTCGGTCAGACTCATCCCTGATCTCAGAAATACCCTCGATATGCTTCTCTCGCACCAACTGTGCAATATTTTCAATCAATCGAGATTTATTGACCATATAAGGAAGCTCATCGATGACGACAATCTCTTTGTTTCCTTTTTGTTCGATATGCGTCTTGGCACGGACTTTGATGCGTCCTCTTCCTGTCGTATAGGCATCCGTGATCCCCTTGCGGCCAAAAATAATACCCCCGGTTGGAAAATCCGGTCCCTTGACAGCAGCTGTGAGCTCTTCTATCGTAGCAGCAGGGTTGTCGATTCGTATCAGCAATGCCTCGATCAACTCATCGAGTCTGTGAGGAGGAATATTGGTCGCCATACCGACCGCGATTCCTGAACTGCCGTTGAGCAGGAGATTGGGTACCCGGCTTGGCAAAACATCCGGCTCACTCATGCTGTCATCGTAGTTGGGCACAAAATCAACTGTATCTTTATCAAGGTCGCGCAGAAGCTCCTCTGATATTTTTGCCATTCTTGCTTCGGTATAACGCATCGCAGCAGCATTATCGCCATCGACAGAACCGAAGTTTCCCTGACCATCGATCAGAGGTTCACGCATCGAAAAGTCCTGTGCCATACGCACCAGTGCATCATAGACAGCCGTATCGCCATGCGGGTGGTATTTACCGATGACATCACCGACGATACGGGCAGATTTTTTGTAGGGGCTGCGGTGAGAGAGATTGAGTTCGTTCATAGCATACAGGATTCTTCGATGCACCGGCTTGAGTCCGTCACGGGCATCTGGCAGTGCGCGACCGATGATGACACTCATCGAATAATCAAGATAACTCCCCTTAATGCTCTCTTCTATCAGTACATTCTGGGTATTTTCGTTCTCTTCCATCGTAAATAGATCGCTCATATCACTCCTTGATAATCCGGGGACAAAGTCTGGAAATGCACCCGAAAAAATAAGGAAGATTATATCTAAGGATCGCTTAAGTTGAGCAACATCAACCATTTTTCACAAAGTTCTTGTATAATTTCATAAAAAACGGAGCATCGTTTGCCGATAGATCAAATCAAAAATATTGTCGATTACGGGATCATAGGACTGCTTATCCTGATGAGTATTCTGACGTTTACGTTTGCCATCGAGAGGCTTCTCTTTTATCGTTCAGTCAAGCTTGCAAACTACAAGCACAAACTGGCGCTGGAGCTGGATCTCACCAAGCGCCTGGGAAGTATCGCTTCGATCGGCACCAATGCGCCTTATATCGGGCTGCTGGGAACCGTCCTGGCGATCATCCTCACCTTCTATATCATCGGAGACAAGCAAAACGATATCGATACGGGCGAAATCATGAAACACCTCGCACTGGCGCTCAAGGCGACAGCAGCGGGTCTCGTCGTCGCCATCCCTGCCACCGTCATCTACAATGCTCTGATCGGCAGGGTAGACAGGCTCATCGCCGAGTGGGAGATCCTGCAGGACCATAAGCATAAGAAGGCAGAGAAGGCGGACACACTGTTTTCCAAGTGGCAGGCACTCCAGGAGGAGAAGCAGGCAAAGGCAGAGAAAAAGCAATGAGACGCGAACGCTTTGACAAGATCAACGTCGTCCCTTTCATTGATATCGTACTTGTACTGCTCGTCATCGTACTCGCTACAGCTTCGTTCATCAACAAAAAGTCTGTCAAAGTTGATCTGCCTACCGCCAGCTCCAAAACAGTCAGCGAGAAAAAGGCAATTTCGATCTCGATCGATAAAGAGGGGAAATACTTTTATGAAAAAACACCTCTCAGTCTCGAGAATCTTCAGGAGAGACTCAAAAAACTTGACCCCAAAACAGATATTATCTCTCTTCAAACCGACCAGAAAACTGAATTTCAGAAATTTGTTTCGATTGTCGATATTTTGAAAGAGAAGGGATTCAAGAACCTTTCGATCATTACGAAGTAATCAGCTATTCATGATACTGTACGGTCTCTCCAGCTGTGAAATAAGCTGATGCAGACTGACATTGCGCCCCTCTCTCGCAAACTCACGGCCATCCAGGAAAACGATCATCGTCGGCACAGAAAAGACTTGAAAATGCGCAGAGATCTCGATATTTTCATGGGCATCGAGATAGATCTGTTTCAAGAGTGGTAAATGGGTATCAAATGCCTCTTTGAACTTGGGACGAAGCGCATGACAGACATTGCACTTTTCTCCCGAAAAATAGAGAAGCACTCCCACTTCGGAGCGAATGGTGTTTTGTAATGTTTCCAGTGTCATTTTTTGCTTACCTCACATTCAATAATGTATAAATTATACAGTAAAAATACTCTCGGTGTCAAACTACGACGAGCAACTCAACTTCTTGTTTTTTAACGCTTCGGGTGTCGCAGCTGCCCAGCGTTCAAACCCGGGGTGTTCTCCATAGGGGTTTTGTGCGATTTTGAAAAGATCGTCTACTCTCGAAAAATCTCCCTCTTCGGCAGCGTCGATCGCCTCTTGGAGCATGTAGTTTTTGAGGACATACTTGGGGTTGACCCGGCGCATACCCTCCAGGCGCTCCGAAGTACCCGAGCTGTTTCGGACCAATCTTTGGTCGTATGCATCCAGCCAGTCATGCATCGGCTGATGGTAGAGTCCCAGCCTCAGAAGCGCCGCTCTGTCACCCTCGTAGTGACTAAGAGTCCTGAAGAAGAGCGTATAGTCCACCGTGAGACCCTGAAGCATCCTCAGAAGATCTCCGAGGAGTTCTGCATCTTCCTCTTCCGGCCTATCCAGACCCAGCTTGTTTCCCATCAGACCAAGATAGTGCTCTGTATACACTCTACCATAGTGACTCAGGGCTTTTTCCATCTTGTCGATGGTGACAAGCGGAGAGAGTGCTTCCATCAGGGCTCGGAGATTCCACTCTCCGATATTGGGCTGACTGCCGAAGCTGTAGCGCCCATAGGTATCGGTATGGTTGCAGATATACTGAAAATCATAATCATCCAGGAAAGCATAGGGGCCATAATCGATCGTAAGTCCCGCGATGGACATATTGTCTGTATTCATCACGCCATGGTTGAAACCCACTGACTGCCA
>JANTGA010000106.1 GCA_024763175.1 Sulfurovum sp. | reverse complement strand
AGTCACTATACGCTGAGTGTTATGAGTGTTGTTTCCCTGCTTGTGCCGGTTGTCCTGCTCTATATCTTCTTTGTATGGCGTTCAATGGACAAAACACAAATGACAATAGACGAAGTCAAATCTGACTCGCACCACTACTAGGAGAATATGATGGAATATTTATCGGAAATTGTTTGGTATGCCAGTTGGCCCGTGTTTATCTACGTATCGTTTAAATTTGTGGAGTTCAACTTGGATCATTGTATCAAAACAAAAAAAGTCGAAGAGTTTGAAGCGCTTTATGGCGCAAAAGATAGCTTTAGAAAAGAGCTATAATTTCAATTTCTATTTTGAGAGAGCCAAGGGGGGTGGTTTGGTTTTTGTCAGGATGAGGGCATCCCGACCTGCCAAAAGAAGAAAATAGCCTGAGCTCTTTTCTTCAATAAAATTTCGAAAAATTCGGAATATTGCTGTTTGGCACCGCAATAGTTTCCAAAAATCAATATGATAATATCGTTGGCAAGCAAGAAACCACGTTATGAGCAGTGTCCTCCGCCGCAGCAGCCTGACCTGGCTTGTTCACTTACTTGAATTTGGATCAGGTCGCCTTCTTCTACCACATTGAACTCATGCTTTTGGCAAAATAGATCATTCATCTCTTTACTCATATTCAATGCCTCTGCAAGCGCATCATCCTTGGATCCAAACTGTACATTATTGCTGAAGTCACTTCTCTTGAAGCAACCGCACTCTTTTTCTAGTTTTACTGTAAACATTTTTTGTCCTTTTAAAAAATATAAACAGTTTTAGCATATAGAAACTTAAATAGGAGTAAAAATGTCCTAATTATAAGATTTTCATTTTGCTATAGCGAACATACTGATCAAACTAACTGCCACGCTGCGAGGACTCCAAGTGCATAATTTTGCATTGATGCGCGATCTATGGCTCTTTTTGCATCTGCTCTTTTTTTAAGCGCTCCTTTAGGAGATCGGCACTGCTTTTACCCATGATAGAGCTATGGATATGAAATAGGCTGAAGACATAGAAGAGCATCACGACACTTAAAAATGTCACTACCAGGCAGATATTGCGCCCCATCTTTTTACATATCATTCTTTTTCCTTTTTGTTACAGTATATCATAAAATTTATATCATAGTTTGCTTTATATGCTAGAGACTGATGTGATCTATGGCGGAAAATTTATCATTTAGAGTCAGGCCCCTTTCTCTGGTCTCAAGCCTTCAGGTTGTTTGCCAGGGGAGCCATAGCGTCTATAGGTATTCTATCATACTACTTCTATGGACCCAGGTGAATAATCAATATATCTTGATATATTATATAATTATTGTATAATGTCAAAAATTATAAAGGATTTACAATGTCAAAAAAACGCGTTCTTATACTTTGCACCGGCAATAGCTGCCGCTCCATCATGGCTGAAGCACTCATCAATGCAAAGCTGGGTGATTGTGTCCAGGCTGAAAGCTCGGGAGTGTCTGCGAGCGGAAAAGTCAATCCGCAAGCCAAAAAGCTGCTGCAAGAACGCAGATTGTGGCGCGATGATTACCATTCAAAAGTAATAGAGGAGGTTTTGGACAAACCTTTTGACCTGGTAGTGACCGTATGCGACAATGCCAAAGAGACCTGCCCGATGTTCCCTAAGGCTGTCAAAACGATACACATCGGTTTTGAGGATCCCAGCGGCAAGGCGGAAGAGGAGTATGAGCAAACTCTAGACCTGATAGAAAAAGAGCTGCTCCCTGCAATCGACAAAGAGCTCTGCCGAAAAGTATAAAAGGTGGGATTGAAATGAATTTGAAATCGTTGTTGGCCTATGGGATAAAAGTGCCTGCGGGCTATCTTCTTTTCTGCTTGATATAATAGGGGTCCCTCATTGCCATTAAGTCAAGAGAATAGATGTATTTTTGGAGCCGATGCTTTAGCTTCGGAAAGTGTTTAGGTGAAGCTAAAGCATCACGTCCAAGAACAAGAATCTTTATCTTAATGGCAATGAAGGGGGATCTTTATGCTAATCCATAAGCAAAAATATTCCAGGGAGATATGATGATATTCAAAGTCGCAGACAAAGTTGATAGTTGCGAACCAGGAGCTGGCTGGGAAACGTAACAAAAGCCATAAAAGAATTTAAGTAATATATCAAGATATATTGATATAATAGTGCTCCAATAAAACTGAAGGAGCAGAAGATGTGGAAAGAAACAGTAGACCATTTAACCGTCGATATACTTGGATTGACAGGTAGAGTCAACGACACCGTCAACTTTTTTATTTATGACACCGTAAAGATCCTCTTTCTGCTGGTCATCATCATCTTTGTCGTCTCCTATCTGAGAACGCACTTCAACACGGAGTATGTCCGTGCGCATCTGCAGGGCAAGTCAGAGCTCTACGGTAACGTGCTTGCCGCACTTTTCGGCATCATCACCCCGTTCTGCTCCTGCTCTGCGATACCGCTCTTTCTGGGTTTCATTCAAGCGCGCATCCCTCTGGGAGTGACCTTTTCGTATCTGATCTCTGCGCCTATGAATAATGAGATCGCCATAGCAATGCTCTTCACACTCTTTGGCTGGAAGATCACGGCGATCTACATCGGATTTGGGCTTTTTGTCGCGATCGTCGGCGGCTATGTTATCGGGAAGATGGGAATGGAAAAATATATCCTCATTCCTGTGACGCCGATGGAAGGCGAACTGGGAGAGGTCGAGATAAAAATGACTGCGAAACAGCGGGCTGTAGAGGCGTGGGACTATACTTGGGACATCGTCAAAAAGATCTGGCTCTATGTGCTCATCGGTGTGGGCGTGGGTGCCTTCATCCACGGCTATGTGCCTGCCGAGTTTATCGCTAAGTATGCCGGAGGAGATACCTGGTACGGCGTACCGTTGGCGACGATCCTGGGTATCCCGATGTACTCCAATGCTGCGGGTGTGATGCCGCTGGTTGAGGTACTCACGAACAAAGGGATGCTGCTCGGAACGGCTCTGAGCTTCATGATGGCCATCACGGCACTGAGCCTGCCTGAAGCGATGATCCTCAAAAAGATCCTGCATACCAAACTGATTGCGATCTTTTTTGGAATCGTGGGAATTGGAATTATCGCTATCGGCTATCTTTTCAACTTTATTTTAAACTAAGGAGCAAAACAATGAAAATAGAAATACTCGGTACGGGATGTGCCAAATGTAAAGCGTTGGAAAAAATCGTCCATGAGGCAGTTGCCAAAGTGGGTGGTTTTCATCAGGTGGAAAAGGTCGATGATATTATGGAGATCATGAAGTATAATGTGGTCAGTACACCGGGGCTTGTCATTGACGGCAAGGTTGTATCGACAGGGAAAGTGCTCACTATTGATGAGGTGGTAAAGCTCATAGAAGAAGCACAAAAGAATGCTTAAAAAAGCACTGTTTCTGACCCTTGCCGGAGTAGCTGCATGGGCAGGTGAAGCGGCACATATGAACATCGATGATGCTTTTTATGAAAAGTCTGTCAAAAATGCACCCAATGCCAAACCGGTGCTGGTCAAAGACACTGACAGTGCAGAGGGACGTTACAACCTTTACCCAAAGAAGCTCGACATCAAGACCCTTGCACACGCGCACGGCCATCTCTGTGACGGGCTGGTACTGGCGTACGTTGAACTCTCCAATACTTTGCCAAAGCTTTTTGCCGACGGTGTCATTGACAGGACTGATCTGCGCGTGGTAGCAAAGAACAGTCCCTGCCTGGTCGATACTTCAGGCCTGATGAGCGGTGCACGTATCAACCACGGAACACTCTCACTGGACAATTCTCTTGGAGGCAGTTTTATCGTGCAGAAGATCTCTGCGGGTGAAGCCTATAAGGTAGAGCTTGCCGATACGAGTTTCATCAAATTGCTCAAGAACAAAGAAAAAGAGATCAGAACAAAACAGAAAAAGGGTGAAAAGATCACTCCCAAAGATATCGATGAAGTGGAAGCACTTGCTTTTGAAGCGATGACAACTATGCTCAACACCGATCCACGACAGCTTTTGAAGATCACGAAACTGAAGGACTATCAGTACGAATTCAAGATAGACGATATCGGTTCGCGAAGTGATGTCATCAATAAAAATGTCGGCAGGTAGCCATGGGTGAACTGCAGCCCTTCATTGCCCATCTTCTGGAGTCGAACTCTCTGCTTACCTATGCGGGTGCTTTTCTTTCAGGCAGCATCACCGCGGCAGCTCCCTGTTCACTGGTAGCCGTCCCGCTGCTTGTGGGCAGTGCCGTTGCCCTTAACAAGGACCTCGAAGGTAGAAAGAAAGTAATCTACACTTACCTTTTCACCGCACTGTTTGCGCTGGGGGTGGCGGTGAGCTTCTCCATTCTGGGCTTCATCGTCGCCAAGTTCGGAGGGTTCTTCTCCGTTGCGCCGATGTGGGCCTACCTGGTCGCGGGGATGGCGAGTATCCTTATCGCGCTCTATGCGTTTGGTGTACTTGGAGAGGTGGACAAATCGGCCATCATACACCGGCTGATACACTACCGTCTCTTTGGCGGTTTTCTCATTGGTCTTATCTTTGGGCTTGTCAGCACACCCTGTGCCTCTGCACCGCTTTTTGCTATTATGTCGTTGGCTGGAAGCAGCGGGTATCTGCAGGCCTACGGGCTCATCCTCACCTTTGCGCTGGGACACTCTCTGCTGCTGCTGATCGCCGGTGTCTCGGTGGGATTTGCACAGAGTATCGCTTCGAGCAGTACAATGGCAAAGATATCCGACTGGCTCAACAAGGGATTCGCTTTGCTTCTGCTGGGATTCGGGATCTACTTTTTCTATGAAGCCTATCTGCAGCTTTAAACTTTAGGGGTCAGGTGATAGTAATTATTAAAATGGATTAACCATCTCCATCTCAAAATAAAAGAATAAAAAGCTCATCTAAACTTTACACCCCAGTGATTAAAACTCCATTTTCATGATATAATCTAAAAATCATAAAAGTGAAGACTGAAAATGCCAAAATAAGGGGTCAGGTGATAACAATAAATTAAGTAATTTCCCCCTATAATACAAAAAA
>JANTGA010000105.1 GCA_024763175.1 Sulfurovum sp. | reverse complement strand
AACACCTTTGGCATCAGCCAAAAAACTCTGAGAACCTTTGATAATTTTGGTGAACTCCTTGAGCGTTGCATTGGCCTGCGCATCTATCTCTGCGGCGGTTTTGGCATTGAGTGTTACGCTCAGAAACAAGAGGGCCACAAGAGCAGCGGCAATTTTCGTTATTTTCATTTTTGATCCTTTAATATGAAGTGATACATTGTACCAAAAAACGGTGTATAGTTACTTTTTTGATGCAAATTGATTTTTCATACGGAATGCTTCTTTATAAGCAATTTTTTTTGCTATACTTGCAAACATAAAGGTATTTCCGGAAAAATCATAAAGAGTAGAATAGGTCTGGAGTACCCATAACTTCAAAAGAAAAAGGACAGAGAATGACGATAAAAATGAGACCTCTCCTTGTCGCGACATTGCTTGCGACTGCAAGTTTAAATTTTACGGCGTGTACCACCAAATCACCAAAGCCTAAAATTCCGGAACAGGTCAAGCAAGTACCAGCTGAGCCGCAAATGAGTGATGCCGAGAAGCAGATAGCCTATAAAAGCACGATGAAAAAAGTTGGAGCAGAGATCAAAAGAGATGCCAACTATAAGAGACTTGATCTCAGCACACCTGAACTCAAAAGCTGGTTTACTGACATAACCTATCAATTATGGGATGGGCAGATCAGCAGAGGTCAATTCATCGCTCTTGGATTAGAAAAATATCCTGATCGTGCGTATGAGTTTGAAGTTATTGCCAACGGCTTGCTTGCAAAATCGTAGAGATAGAGAGCTGTATTTATAAGTTTCCCGCTCGAAGCGGGAGGTATGGTGCTTTTGTTTAATTAGTTTGCTTGAGATTGGACAAATTCATCCATCTCATCGACGATCACTTCGAGTGTTCGTTCGCCATCGATGACATGCAGCAGCTTCTTTGCAGTATAAAATGACTGTATTTCTTCCAATGGATCATTATAAATCTTCATACGATCATAGAAAACTTCGACGCTATCATCACTTCTGACAACTTCCGCTTCAGCTGCACGACCGAGGATACGCTCTTTGGCCACAGCTTCGCTGACACGTACTTCGATGACAGAGACGAGGTCGATCCCATCTTCTGTTTCGAGGATCTCATCGAGGGCTTTCATCTGTTCACTGCTTCGAGGATAACCATCGATCAATACGATATCCTTGGGCGCATTTTTGATGGCTGAGATGATCGTGTCGATGATGATATTGAGAGGGACGAGGGCACCTTTGGAGATATAGCTTTCGATGGTTTTGCCCAGCTCACTGCCGCTGCCAACCTCTTCGCGGAGCATATCACCCGTAGAGTAGTGTACGATCGTATCGGGGTGTCTCTCAGCGATGAGGCTGGCATCGGTGGTTTTACCGGAGCCGGGTGCTCCGATGATGAGAAATAGTTTTTTCATTGTATGATCCTTTGTATTTTGTATATAGATTTTATCAGGGGGTGCGACTTTAGCCATGCAAAGTTTTTAATGTGGCTAAAGTCGCACCCCCTCGAACTTAAGCTGTCGGTATCTGCCTGATTCTGAGGCTCAACTCTTTGAGCTGCTCATTATCGGCCGGACTTGGTGCCTGTGTCAAGAGGCACTGTGCTTTTTGTGTCTTGGGGAAAGCGATGACGTCGCGGATACTGTCCGTGCCTGCCATCAGCATGATCATCCTGTCGAGTCCCATCGCAAAGCCTCCATGTGGCGGTGCACCAAATTTGAGGGCTTCGAGCAGAAAGCCAAACTTCTCTTCCGCTTCTTCCGCTTCAATACCGAGCAACCTGAAGATCTCTGTCTGGACATCCTCTTTGTGGATACGGATCGAACCGCCTCCAAGTTCAGTCCCATTGAGGACGATGTCATAAGCGATTGACTCGATCTCTTCGATCTCATCATAGTCGAGTGTCCCTTTGTCTGATACTTTTGGCATGGTAAAGGGGTGGTGCAGGGCTTTGACTTTGCCTGCTTCGACCTCAAACATCGGGAAGTCAATGACCCAGAGGAATTCGAAGGTCTCTTCAGGGATGATCTCCATCAGTTCAGCCAGATAGATACGGAAACGTCCCATATAGTCCAGGACAATCTTCTTTTCGCCTGCACCGAAGAAGACGACATCACCGACTACAAGTTCGCAACGATCGATAATCGCCTTGATGTCTTCATCGGCAAAGAACTTGGTCAATGGTCCCTTGAGTCCATCTTCTTTCATCTGGAAGTAGCCCAGTCCCTGCGCACCGAATTTGCGTACATACTCCTCAAAGCCTTTCATTTGGCGCTTGGAGAAGATGGTGTCGCCACCGGGCACTTTGAGTGCTTTGATACGGTTCTTTTTGGGGGAAGCGGCGATCTTTGAAAAGATTTCATTGTCGCAGCGGCCGAAGATATCGATCACATCGACCATTGCCAGGTCATAACGCATATCAGGTTTGTCGGAGCCATATTTTTCCATGGCTTCGGCATGCCGTATACGCTTGAATGATGTGGGGATCGTATAGCCGTTTTTCGTAAAGATCTCATAGATAAGTTTTTCTGCGACAGTGATGACATCATCCTGATCACAGAAGCTCATCTCGACATCGATCTGTGTGAACTCCGGCTGTCTATCCGCGCGGAGATCTTCATCTCTGAAACACTTGGCGATTTGAAAATAGCGGTCGAATCCACCGACCATCAAAAGCTGCTTGAAGAGTTGCGGCGACTGTGGAAGCGCATAGAACTCCCCGCCATGGACACGGCTGGGTACGAGATAGTCTCTGGCGCCTTCAGGTGTCGATTTGGTGAGGATGGGGGTCTCGACTTCGAGAAAGCCCATCTCGTCAAGTGCATTACGTGCCGCGATAGTGACTTTGGATCGGAGCTTGAAGATGTCGTATGATTTTTGGGTACGCATCTCCAGATAGCGGTACTTGAGTTTGATCTCTTCGTTGACTCTCTCGTCACCCAGATCAAAAGGCATCGGAAGTGAACGGTTTTCGATCACCAGCTTATCCACGACGATTTCAACTTTTCCGGTTTTGAGGTTGGGGTTTTCGAGTCCCTCGCCTCTGGCACGGACTTTTCCTGTAACGATCAGAACGAATTGATCCCTGATCTCTTCAGCTATCTTATGTGCCTCGACATTGTCTGCCGGGTCACAGACGAGCTGGAGCACTTCGTCTTTGTCGCGAAGGTCGATAAAGATCACCCCTCCGTGGTCTCTTCTGCTGGCAACCCAGCCGCTGACAGTGATCTCCTGCCCAATATGTTCTTCATTGATTTCTGCACAATAATGTGTTCTCACGCCTCTTCCTAAACGATAAATTTGACGCGATTATATCCAAATGTTATTGAGAAATGGGACAGTTTACTGTTGCATATTTCGGGATAACTTTACCAAAGCCAGAGTCTGAAACAAAAACCTTCAGTTTAATTTGAGTTATTCACAACTCGAACAAGTTCGAGTGTCCCGAAGTTTGGGACCCTCAGACTTGTCTGAGGCAGATTCTACCGATAAAGATTCTATATGACCAGGTTAGGCTTTCCAAAAAATTTCAAAATGCCATCAAAAAACAATCTAAAGCGATATTGTGATACTCTAACATTATCAATGATAACAGGGGCAAAGATGTCAGCACAAAAAGTAGAGCAGATCAAAATAGCCGGGTTTGTTCTCAAGCCAAATACACCGGAAATCAAAGCACTCTATCTCAGGATCAAAGAGCAGTTTGAAGCCAAGGGGATCACCGTACTCTTGTCTGAAAAATCATCGGCCATGATCGGGATCGATGGGATTGCCTTTGAAGATCTCTGCGAGCAGTCGGATTTTCTGGTCTCCCTGGGAGGTGATGGGACACTGCTCTCGCTGGTACGGCGCAGTTATGGGTATGACAAGCCTATCTTGGGGATCAATGCAGGAAATCTCGGCTTTTTGGCAGATATCAGGATCGATGAAGTCGAAGCGTTTCTTGATGCGATGCTGATAGGAGACTATCGTATCGACGATCGGATGATGATCGAAGGTTACGTACACAGGGGCGAAGAGCAGAAAAACTTCTATGCCTTCAACGATGTCGTGATCACCCGCCCCACGATCTCCAAGATGGCGAAGATCGATGCCTCTATCGACGGAGAGTGGTTCAACACTTACAGCGGTGACGGGCTTATCATCTCTACACCGACCGGATCGACTGCTTACTCGATGGCAGCGGGCGGGCCGATCATCTATCCATTGACCAAAGCCTTCATCATGACGCCGATCTGTGCCCACTCCCTGACACAGCGGCCGCTGGTCGTGCCGGCAGATTTTACGATCGAGCTCCACTCTCCCGAAGCGAGGGTGATCGCGATGATCGACGGGCAGGATGACTATGAGATGCAGATCAATGATCAGTTAGTTATCAAAGGCGCCAAAATCGGTGCCAAGCTGCTGCACAGAAGTGAACGCAACTACTTCTCCGTGCTTCGTGAAAAACTTTCATGGGGTGCGAAAAATTGAGTATCAAGCGCCTCTATCTGAAAGAACTCTTCTCCTTTGATGAGTCGGAGCTGGAATTTGATTCGGGATTGATCGTCTTGACGGGTCCAAGTGGAGCAGGCAAGTCTCTCCTGATGCAGAGTGTCCTATCGAGTTTCGGGCACGGTAACAGTGAAGCAAAAGTCTGTGAAGTGACACTGGAAAAACCTGACGAGCTGAACTCTGAGGCGTACGATCTCGAAGATGAACTGGTGATCAGGAGCCTCAAAAAAGATCGAACCCGTTTCTATCTCAATGGACAGAATATCTCCAGGAAATCCCTGCATGCGCTCTTTGCTCCAACGATCCAATATCTCAGCGTCAGAGACAAAAGCGGTTTTGAAAGCGAAACACTTTTGGGCCTGATCGACAGATCGTTACATATACATGATAAGAGTTATAAAAAGTTGAGCAGAGAGTATCAAAAACGCTACAAAAACTATCGTATCAAAGTAAGTGAACTCGAAAAGATCCGCCAGGATGAGAAGCAGCTTGCAGAGCTGATAGAGTATGCAACATATGAGATCGATAAAATCAAAGCCATAGACCCCAAAGAGGGGGAAGATGAGGAGCTGATGCGGATCAAGCAGCAGCTTTCGAAAATCGACAAGATCAATGACGCACTTGGACGTGCCGAA
>JANTGA010000104.1 GCA_024763175.1 Sulfurovum sp. | reverse complement strand
GGTATTCGTGAGCATGCGATGGCAGCGATCTGTAACGCGATGGCACTCTACGGTACGGTGACTCCTTTCAGCGGGACCTTCTTTGTCTTCTCTGACTATCAGAAGCCTGCCGTAAGAATCGCAGCGTTGACGGGTATCCAAAACTTCTTTGTCTGGACGCATGACAGTATCGGCGTGGGTGAAGATGGGCCGACCCATGAGCCGATCGAGCAGCTCAGTCAATTTCGTGCACTGCCCAACTTCTATGTCTGGAGGCCGGCGGACGCAACAGAGAATGTCGAAGCCTGGAAGAAAGCCTTTGAGATCAATGCACCGCAGGGATTTGTTCTGAGTCGCCAGAAGCTCAAAACACTCAAGCCCAAAAGAGATTTCGGTGAAGTTGCCAATGGCGCTTACTTGCTCAAAAGACGAGAGGGTGCTACCCTGACATTGATGGCAAGCGGTTCGGAGCTGATGCCTTGCCTCAGAGCGGCGTGTCACCTTGAGCTGCTGGGCATCAAAGCCAATATCGTCTCTGTTCCCTGCCTTGACCTCTTCAATGAGCAAAGTGCAGAGTATCAGGCTGAAGTCATTGACCCCAAGACCAAGGTTTTGGCAGTCGAAGCGGCTACAGCTACCGAGTACTACCGCTATGCAGATGATGTGCTGGGGATGGAGAGCTTCGGTGCTTCAGCCCCAGCCGGAGAGCTCTTCAAAAAGTTCGGATTTACCATCGAGGGGATCATGCAGCGTGCCTGTGCCCTGATGGGCGTGGAGCACAGAGAGGTTGATATCGGGAAGTGTTTGGTTTAGCACGAATAGTATCAGTAGATGTGTACAGCCAACCATAGGGTGCCGCTCTTTGCCGCAAGTACCTCGTGGCTTGTTTGTGCCGGAATAAACAAAGAATCACCTTTGCACAAGTGTCTCTTTTCGTCGTTGATCATCAGTGCTGCTTCTCCTTCCAGGATAATCACCCACTCATCTTCTGCTTGGCAATAAACTTTCGCTTCGAGCTTATCTGAACTGACAATACGAATGATTTTGATGTTTTTGTGCTCCAAAAGAGTATCAAAAGTTTCATCTTTATTTGGGACAGTATAGTGGTGCAGGTTCATATTGGAGATCAATAGAGCGCCTGTATCTGGTCTACATCATCCCAGCTCATTGGTTTTTTGGCAGAGCGGTGCTGGAGGATGTGGTCGATATAGCGGGCGAAGAGGTCTGTTTCGATATTGACTTTGCTGCCTGCTTTGTAGCTTCCTATCAGTGTCTCTTTGAGTGTGTGGGGGATGATAGTGAGACGAAAACTGTCACTGTAGACATCATTGACGGTGAGGCTGACGCCATCGATGGTGATCGAGCCTTTGGGGATGATGTAAGCGATAAATTTCGGATCGACTTTGATGATGAAGTCTGTACCGTTGCTGCGCGGTGTGATACTGCTGACAGTGCCGACACAGTCGACATGCCCCTGTACGATATGCCCTTCGAAGCGATCATCCAGCTGCATCGCCGGCTCGATATGTACCCGCCCTCTGATCTTGCTCTCATCGATGATCGAGCGGGTTTCATCTGCCAGCTCCAGATCAAAGCCGTCACTGCGGACACGGATAACTGTCAAGCAGACACCGTTGACAGCGATACTGTCTCCGACTTTTGCTTTGTGGGAGGAGCGAATGGTGAGGATATGGTTTTGGTATCGCTTGACAGTAGCGATCTCTCTGATCAGTCCGGTAAACATGGGCGCCTTTTTGCTATAATTCCCCTAATTATAACAAAAAATGAACAGATTTGATTTTCCAAGGAAAAAAATGAACTATGATGTAATCGTGATCGGCGGCGGACATGCCGGGATCGAAGCCTCTCTGGCTGCAGCGAGAATGGGTGTCAAGACACTGCTGATAACGATATTGGCAGAGCAGATCGGTGCTTCGAGTTGCAACCCTGCGATCGGGGGATTGGCGAAGGGACACTTGGTCAAAGAGATCGATGCACTGGGTGGAGAGATGGGTTTGGCGACGGATGCGACGGGCCTTCAGTTTCGTACACTCAATGCCTCCAAAGGACCAGCTGTACGTGGATCCCGGGCACAGATCGATATGGATCGCTACCGTATCTATATGCGGGAAGTGGTGCTCAACACCGAAAACCTGGAAGTAAAACAGGAGATTGTTGCCGGCTTGATCGTCGAAAATCGTACCGCCAAAGGTGTTGAAACGCAGCTGGGAAATCGCTATCAGGCACCCAAAGTGATCATCGCGGCGGGGACATTTCTCGATGGGACGATCCATATCGGAGACAAGCAGCAGAAAGCAGGACGGCAGGGGGAGTTCGCATCGATCGAGCTGGCGGAATATTTGCGCAGCCTGGGCTTGACGATCGGAAGGCTCAAGACCGGTACCTGCGCTCGCATCGACGGGAAGAGTATCGACTTTGAGGTGATGGAAGTGCAGGGAGGCGATGAGCCTCCGATCCCTTTCTCGTTTCGGACAGATCGTGCGACATTTCACCCTGAGCAGCTGCCCTGCCATGTCACCTATACCAATGAAGAGACCCATACGATCATCGAGAGCAACTTCGACCGGGCACCGCTCTTTTCCGGACAGATCGAAGGGGTGGGGCCGCGCTACTGTCCGAGCATCGAGGACAAGGTCAACCGCTTCAGAGAGAGGCCCCGCCACCAAATCTTCGTCGAGCCGCAGACGAGAGAAGCGACAGAGTACTATATCAACGGAATGAGTACTTCGCTGCCGACAGATGTACAGCTCGATATGATCCGTTCTGTTGAGGGGATGGAGGAGGCGAAGATCGTTCGCTACGGCTATGCGATCGAATATGACTTTGTCCAGCCGACGGACCTTGCGCACACCCTCGAGACCAAGGCGATCGATGGACTCTACTGCGCCGGACAGATCAACGGTACGACAGGCTATGAAGAGGCGGCTGCGCAGGGGTTGATGGCCGGGATCAATGCTGCGCTCACTATCCAGGGCAAAGAGCCTTTTGTTCTGGGGCGGGATGAGGCGTATATCGGTGTATTGATCGATGACTTGGTGACGAAGGGGACGAAAGAGCCCTATCGGATGTTTACCAGTCGGGCGGAGTACAGGCTCCTGCTCCGGGAAGACAACGCAGATCTGAGGCTTTCGCACTATGGCCGGAGACTCGGCCTTCTCGATGAGGTATATGCTCAAAAGGTAGAGCAGAAGAAGGCAGCGATCCAGGAGGGTCTGCTTTTTCTCAGAGAGAATTATGCGACACCGACCAAAGCGTTTCTTTCGCAGCTCGAAGCAATCGGGCAGATGAAGATCAACGACAAGACCTGCTGGATGGATATCATCGGCAGGGGTGACTTCGATCGTGAAAAACTGATCGCAATTCTGCCGGAATTTGATCGCTATGATGTTGATGTGATCGAACAGCTCCTCGTCGAAGCCAAATACAGCCGCTATATCGAAAAGCAGCAGCAGCAGATCAACAAGATGCACGAAATGCTCAAAGTGAAGATCCCTGAGGATTTTGCTTATGAAAATGTCTCAGGAGTGAGCAATGAGATCGTAGAGAAGCTGCAGAAAGCGACACCCCCGACTCTCTTTGGGGCATCGCAGATCTCCGGTGTGACACCGGCAGCTCTGGAGATCATCCATATCTATATCAAAATGAGACAGAAAACGACAGCAGAGTAAAAAGAGAGACTATTGAATCAAAAGGAAAAAAGAATGGCAAATTACTACTACGCCTACAGTGGGCATAAATATGGATTGGATCGGGTGAGACGAGGCGTTGCATTGATTAAAGGATTGAGAGAGGAAGGCGTTGAGATGCAATTGCTCGTCAATGATTTCCGTGCAGGATTGGCTGCCAAAGAGTTGGGTGTTGAGGGTGCAGTGACGATCGAAACAATCCTGGATGTCGATGCTATGGCGCAGAGGGGCGACAGTGTTGTCCTCGATACTCCAGAAGATATCAATCTGCGGCTGGAGCAGTATGCTTCCGAGTTCGAGCCTCTGTTTTGCGTGACAGACCGGTGTGACGAAGCCTCCCGATTTGGAGAAATACTTCTGAAGCCGGTATGCCTGGAGAACGAGGAGCAGTGCATCGAAACACCACTGGTCGACAGGGACTATTTTTCACAGAATGCAAGCAGAGAAGAGCGTATACTCTTTTTCCTGGGTGACGCCGACTATGACAAGGTGATTCTCTCCGAGCGGGAATTTTTTGAAAGTGTAGAGATGGATCTGCTCCTTGGAAACTACTTTTTTGTCAAATATGAGAAGGTACTTTCGGAGATATTTCACAAGCTTTATGAACCTGAGGAGTATACAGAACTGCTCCTGGCCAGAAGCAGAGTCTTTACTGCCTCAATGCAGTGTGCTTTGGAGGCCAGGGCAGCCGGTGCCAGTGTCGTCTACAAAAGAAAGGGGGATGAGGATGCCTCTCTTTTGAAGAGGCTGGCAGAGTATGGAATCATTCAAATTGATTTATACGATAAGGAATACTTATTAAATGCCTTTACGCTTTGCGATAATAATGGGAAAAAAGGTATCAAGCCTATTGATAAAGTGGCAAAAGAGCTTATAAGTAGACTCTCTTTATAGATATTTAATCCCACCTGCTCTACAATAGGATGAATAAAATTTTATCAAAAGGAAAGGTATGAGTAATAGAAGAGATTTCATGGGTATGGCTCTTGGTGGATTTACCGCGCTTGGCGGTATCGCTGCTTTGTATGCGATGAAACGAACCTGGGATCCATTGCCAAGTGTGAAAGCGGCAGGGTTTACAACGATTGATCTGAGTGCAGCAGAAGAGAATGTACTGAATGTAGAAAAATGGAGGGGCAAACCTATCTTTGTCCTCAAAAAGCCAAAAAAAGACAAGCCCGATCCCAGAGATGTGGTGATCGGTGATGCACACTTCTCCATTACGGTTGGGCTCTGTACACACTTGGGGTGTATTCCGGCCTACTTTCCAGGCGAAGAGAAGTTCAAATGTGCCTGTCACGGTGGCGAGTATGATGTCAATGCCAAAAATATCTTCGGTCCTCCGCCAAGGCCCCTCGATATTCCTCCATTCAAAATAGATGGTACAAAGCTTGTCCTGGGTGAAACCGGTCCGGAATATGAAAAGATGTTAGCCGATGGGCTGACGCTCAAAGTATAAGGAGAAATTAATGGCACATTTTGATGAAAATGCAAAACCATTCTCCGAGAAATGGTTAGACGAACGACTGGGTGTCAAAACCCTCCAAAGAGTACTCTCTACAGAGTACTGGATCCCTAAAAATATCAATTTCCTCTGGGCGATGGGTATGGTTTTGGC
>JANTGA010000103.1 GCA_024763175.1 Sulfurovum sp. | reverse complement strand
CTTAAGGGGTCAGGTGATGCTAATGCTACCATAATCAAAACTACGCTACAATCTCCACAAAGGAGTAGCCAATGCCAGGAAAGCCACGCATAGAGATAGCAGGATATTACCATATCATCAATATCACTACGAGGCGTTGAAAATACACTTTTTCGTGGTGACCCATACTTCCTTTTAAATCATCAATAGGGTACGAAACTTTTAGGAGATGGTGAGTACTCCGGGACTCGTCATAGAGGGCAAAGTAGTGAGCACGGGAAAAGTACTCTCAGTAGATGAAGTGCTGGCTTATATCCATGGCTAGCACTCCAGATCCTATCTCCCGCAAGAGTCTGCAAAACGCCAGAAGCGCGGAGGCTTCAGCCTCCAGAAGGGCCTGACACGCTCACGCTACAGCAGCCCCAACAGTGCCACAAGCAGTACGGGCGGTGTTACGACAAGTCCGACTTTCATATACTCTCCCCAGCCTATCTTGACGCCTTTTTGTGCAAGTACATGGAGCCAGAGCAGCGTGGCCAGTGAGCCTATCGGTGTCATCTTCGGGCCGAGATTTGAGCCTAGAATGTTGGCATAGGCCAGGGCTTCATTCCCTGCATACCCAACATGATCGATGGCAATATCCATGATCATAATGGTAGGCATATTGTTCATGATGGAGGAGATGATGCCCGAGAGGAAACCAGTGCCTACGATGGCAATCGCTGCTCCCTGATGAGAGAGTGCTTCTATCCAGGAGGCTATGATATCTGTCAAGCCGGCGTTTTTCAAGCCATATACGACGACATAGAGACCGATACTGAACCATACCACTTGCCAGGGAGCTGCTCTAATCGTCATGATAGGTTTTGTTGCCTTATAGTGATTGGCAATCGCCAGGAAGAGCAGGGCACCACCAAGGGCAAAGAGTGAAACAGGGAGATGGTAATGGTCTCCTATGAAGTAGCCAAGCATCAAAAAGCCAAGGAAAAACCAGCTTATGTTGAACATTGTCTGGTTTTTGATGACAGAAGAGGGTTCGGGCAGCTCTGAGACATCGACAGTGAGAGGAATGTCCTTCCTGAAGTAGAACCACAAGATAGCGATAGAAGCGACGATACTCAGCAGGTTGGGCAGAAACATGTTTTTTGCATACTCTACAAAACCTATATCGAAATAGCCTGCCGTGACAATATTGGTAAGGTTGGAGATGACCAGGGGGTTCGAAGCGGAGTCACCGATGAAGCCCCCTGCCATCAAAAACGCGAAGATTGCCAGTGGTTTCATTTTGAGGTATTTCATCTTGGCCAAAAGGATAGGCGTCAAAATAAGTGCGGCACCGTCATTGGCAAAAAACGCCGCGACCAAAGCGCCCAGCAGCAAAATATAGACAAACATTTTGTTACCGCTGCCGCCGCTGAGCTTGGCCATTTTGATCGCGGCCCACTCAAAGAAACCTATCTCATCGAGCACCATAGAGAGGATGATGATACCGATAAAGGCCAGTGTCGCATCCCAAACGATACTGATCACGGTCCCGACATCCTGATAGCTTACGACCCCCACAAGAAGTGCGAGAATGGCACCGATCACAGCGCTTGTCCCGATCTGCAACCCTTTGGGCTGCCAAATGACAAAGATGAGAGTAAGGAGAAAGAGCGCAGAAGCTAAGAGCATAGTGCACCTCTTCCTGTGTTGTTTTGTGAATTATTCAATATCGCATCCTTGCTTTAGTGAGGGCATCTCCATGCCTAAATGTTTGATCTCTTCGAGAATAGACTGCCTGAAGAGATCCAAAGGCTTACGAATACTGTAATAAGCCCACCTGCTTCGTCTCTCCACTTTGAGAAAACCAGCCTCTTTGAGGATTTTCAAATGTCTTGAAATGCGAGATTGTATCATATCAAACGCTTGCTCTATCTCGCATACACAGACTTCATCCTGATGATTGATAAAGTTCAAAATCTTCAAGCGTGTTTCATCATTCAATGCGCCCACAGTTTTCAGAAATACTTCCACTCCTCTTCCTTTTGAATCATTTCCAACAGTATAGCATAGTTATGTTTATGTATCAAGATAGATTGATATATAAACATATGCGCTTTATTTTGGCTATAATAACAAGAAACAAAATAAAGGTTATGTATGCGCTATATAGTATTGCTTTTTTTCTCATCACTGCTTTTCGCCAAAGTACACTATGCCAAGGTGGAGCCCTATGAGAGTGTCGTGCTCAAGTCTGCCGTGAGTGCACAGGTGGTGGAAGTCGCACTCGATGCAGAGGGAAAGATGATCAAAGATGCTGAGGTGATCCATCTCGATGATCGGCTGGACAAGGCTGACCTGAATGCTTCTGAGGAAAGTATGAAACTTTTGAAAACCATGCTGGGGATCAATCAGGAGATGCTTACCAGCCTCTCCGATGCTCTCAAACGCCAAAAGGGCTATTATGAACGGCTCAACAAGCTCTCGACGGCATCCAAAACCCAGAAAGATACTGCATTTGGGGCTTTCGTCTCTGCCAACAATCAATTTCTAACTACAAAAGAGAAGATCGAAACATTGAAAAAACAGATCCTGGATATGGCATACAAAATCGAACGACTCAAAGACAGCATCGCCAAAAAGAGTATACGACTCCATCAACGCTATCTCTATAAACTTACTGTCAGGAGAGGGGATTTTGTCAATCCCGGTTCCTCGCTCGCTACCGTACAGGATCTGAGTCGCGGGAAGCTGACACTGTTTCTGGAGCCTTCGGAGATGAAGGATATTCACCAAAAACAAGTATTGATCGACGGCAAAGAGACAGCTTACAAGATAGACAAGGTATGGCGTGTCGCAGATGAGAAGTTCATCTCCTCCTACCGTGCAGAGATCTATATCAAGAAGCCTGAAAATCATTTCTCAAAACTCGTCAAGGTGGAACTCAAATGATCAGAACAGCTTGTGGACTTGACTGTCCTGACGCTTGCGGCATCGTTGCCGATCCGGCACATTTTCCGCGATTGGTTGCTGATACCAATACCGGTGCACTCTGTGCGCTGCTCAACAAGGACCTCTTCGATACTCCTCGCATTGAGAAGCCCCGCATCGACGGTCAAGAAGTTTCGATGGAGGAGGCACTTGATGCCGCTGCGCAGAGCCTGAAGAAAAAGTCTCTGCTCTGGAGGGGCTCTGGCAACTTTGGCGTGATGCAGGAGATCACCGATCTGCTCTTTGACAGAATCGGGGGGACGCTGACAGGCGGCAGCCTTTGTGATGGTGCCGGAGATGCCGGGATAGTGGCAGGAAGAGGTGTCAACCATACACTGCCGATCGAGCAGATCAAAAAGGCGGAAGTGATTGTCGTCTGGGGGCGCAACCCGATGACAACCAACACCCACCTCATGCCCTATCTGGAGGGCAAAAAGATCGTAGTGATCGACCCGGTGTGCACAGCCCTGGCGAAGCGTGCAGACCTGCATCTGCAGATCAAGCCGCGCAGTGACTTTTATCTGGCGATTATGCTGGCGCGATTTACCTTTATGGAAGATGCTGAAAAGTGTGAGTGGCTTGATGAATTTGCACCTGAGTATGAGGATTTTTATGACTTTACCAGAGAGTTCCGCATCAAGATGGTCCTGCAGCATATAGGGCTTGGTCTGAATGATATGGGTGACCTGCTGGCTTATCTCCATCAAGAGAGGGTGGTGATCCTCGTCGGCAATGGCGTGCAGAAATACAGTACAGGACACTCAGTCTTGCATGCGATCGATTCGTTGGCTGCGATATTGGGGCTTTTTGAGAGAGAAGGGTGCGGTGTAGGCTTTTTGGGGAACTCAAAACTTGGCTTTGAAGTTCCTTTCCAGACAAACTGTCCACGTGTTCCCAAAGCAGTGGCGCCTTTTGGGGATTTTCAGACAGTCTTGGTGCAGGGGGGCAATCCTGCCGAGAGTATGCCAGACAGCGGCAGTGTTCGGGAGTCACTGGAGTCGGTAGAGACACTGATCTATTTTGGCCTCTATGAAAACGAGACAAGCAAGCGGGCGAAGATCGTCATTCCTGCCAAAAATTTCTTTGAAAAAGATGATGTACGTTTGAGCTATGGTCACCATGAGGTGCGCCGGATGCACAAGGTGATGGAGTGCGACTTCGGTATCAGCGAGTATGATTTCTGCCATTCGATGTTTGAGAGACTGGGCCTTGATGGGCTCAGAGAGGAGGCAGCGTATCTCGACCACTGGATCGATCAGTGTGAAGCAAAAGAGGGATACTATCGTTCTCCAGCTTACAAGGCTGCTCCTTATCGTGAGGGATTTGGAGAGGAGGGCGATGATGATTTTGTTTTTATTGAAGAGTTCGATGATGATTTTGAAAATATCAAACATTTGAAAAAATATCGTAAACTCAGCAGCAAAAGAGCCCCAACAACAGAGTACTGGCTGATCTCTCCCAAGGCAAAGCATGCACTCAATACCCAGTTCAGAAGAGACAATAGAGTGTTGCTGCACCCGGATCTCGGCTATGCCGAGGGTGAGCAGGTAGTTGTCAGTTCCGAGTATGGATCGCACATCTTTGTCGTTCACAACAGCAGCGACCTGCGAAACGACTGTGTATTGATCACTGCCAATACAATCGGCGTCAACGATCTGACACCTTCTATCGTCAGCGAAGAGGGTGAGAATGCCTGCTACCAGGAAATCAAAGTAAAGATAGGGCGCCATAAGAGTTGAGAATGTGACACCTTATCCTTATCGTTTGCAGGAGCAAAGCGATGTTCAAAAAGATCAAAGACAGTGCGCTCTCCAAGGGAGTCCAGATCGCCATCAACAGCCAAATCAAGGAGTACGGAAAGATGCTGAAGCTCAAGCTCGACTCAAAGCATAAAAAAATCGAAATGGAAGTCATGCTGGATGGAGAACATGAGCCCCTCGCAGTGGAAGTACAAAACTATGAACTCACGCAAGAGGGCGGCAAGCATTTCATCAAGGTTCACGGAGTCACTACTTCGAGGAAATGGATCAATGTCGTCGCCGGAAACTATCTGGAAGGGAAAGCGTTTGAGATCCCTGCGGAGTATGCCAAAATGTTGAAGGTGATCGTGTAGATTCTATCTCAATGATATCAGTTAAAATTTTGGGCGATAGTTGGCTATAATATCAAGCATATTATCTAAGAATGGAATAAAAATGAATTTAGAAGCAATGGACAAAGCGTATGTGTTGTCAACCTATGCGCGCAATTATACCAATTTTGTCAAAGGTGTGGGTTCGACACTTTATGACGAGCATGGTCGTGACTATATCGATTTTGCTGCGGGTATCGCGGTCAACAGTGTGGGACATGGCAATCCGAAGTTGACGGATGCGATCTGCGAACAGGCAAAGAAGATCATCCATATCTCCAACCTGCAGGTGATCGAGCCACAGGCGAAACTGGCGAAACGAATCGTCGAGCTGAGCGGATACGATATGGCACTCTTTTTTGGCAACTCGGGTGCCGAAGCCAACGAAGGGGCGATCAAAATCGCGCGCAAGTACGGTGAGACGAAATTTGACAAAAAGCGCTACAAAGTGATCACGCTGGAGCACTCTTTTCACGGGCGCACGATCACGACAGTGAAAGCGACAGGACAGGAGAGCTTTCATACGCCGAACTTTTCTCCCTATCC
>JANTGA010000102.1 GCA_024763175.1 Sulfurovum sp. | reverse complement strand
CTGCTACAAGGATCGTCTGGCCGTCACTTGCAAGTTCCTCTTTCTCTTTTCTTACACGCTCATTGGCCTTGTCCAGGAAGAATCTGAACTCTTCGATTTTTGCCTGTGCCTCCTGACGGCCTTCGATATTGTAATGATCTTCAAGTGTTTCGAAGCTCATGGTCGCAAAGGTATCTTTGGTGAACTCAGCTCCTCTGTCCTCACCGATAAGTCCGACTGCATCGGCACGGCACTGACGACAGTGCTGCATCAGTTTCATGTCCATACCACATGCTTCCTGTACTTCCATCTGCTCCTGATCAGTCGCACTCGGAACACCGTCCAGCGCGAACTTCGTACCATACTCCGGCTCGGAAATGATCGGCATGATATTGTGGAGGAAGACGCCGATCTCCTTGAGTTTTTTGGCTACTTCGGGCAAATGCTTGTCATTGACTCCCGGGATCAGTACAGAGTTGGCTTTGATCAGGATACCGTTTTCCACACACTTTTTCATTCCTTCAAGCTGACGTTCGAGCAGTATCTGTGACGCCTCCTTTCCGTAATAGCGTTTGTTATTGTAGAAGATCCACGGATAGATCTTTGAGCCTATTTCACCGCTGAAATCAACACTGTTGATCGTCACTGTCACATGGTCGATATCATACTTGACCATCTCGTCGACATATTTTGGAAGTTCCAGTCCGTTTGTTGAGAGGCAAAGCTTCAGATCCGGTGCTTTCTCTCTGACCAGCTCAAAGGTCTTGAAGGTCTTTTCAGGGTTGGCAAGTGCATCTCCGGGTCCCGCGATCCCAAGAACACTGAGGCGCTCTACTTCACCGCCTACATACATCACCTTCTTTGCAGACTCTTCCGGGGAGAGTCTTTCGCTGGTAACACCCGGACGGCTCTCATTGGAGCAGTCATATTTACGGTTACAGTAATTACATTGTATATTACATGCCGGTGCCACAGCAACGTGTATGCGCGCATAATGATGATGTGCACCCTCTGAATAGCATGGATGGTTGTGTATCTTCTCCTGAATATCTTCCGGCATCATATTTTCGGCTGGATTGCTTGAACAACAACTCATAGTTTCTCCTTTAAATGTTTTAAGATTAAGAAGTGACCGCGCAACATGTAGCTATGAATCATCAACTTTGAAAAGACATTTGCAAGATGTGTTCCAGGTGCTTATTACTTAAAATTTCGGCAGAGAGACTGTTCTCGGCTTCACTTTGTCCCCAAAGATGACAAATTTGTTGTCTTTGGTGCAATTTGTCCTTTCGGGTCTCTGCTGCTGTTGCAATAGACGCTTCATACTGGAATACTTTTTGCATTTTAGATTGACAAAATGCATAAAGGCCGGTAAAAATATGGTTGTAAAAGTTGTTATGCCTGTAGATCATCGATTATTTTTCTATCACTATAATCCACTGACTGCACCCCGGTTTGCCATCTATCAAGTTGCTGTCGTCAATCAAAAAGCAATATTCTCGCTTGAGGCTACAATTCACAATCCTTTTTTTATTGGCAATGGAGATGTATGTGATACGGCATTGAGTGAGTGTCGCTGCAGCAAGGAGACCATTGAGTCTCCGGAGCATCAATCCATCCACTATCAACTGCTGAGTGTTATGGTGGGATGTCAATATCTTTTGGCCGACAGATACTGCAAAAACTTAAAGGATGCACTTGGGAACTATGGTGTTTCAATAGGCAAAATTCCACCCATTATACATCATGTCGATCATGCGATCAAAAACTTTTTAATAGGAGCGTCCATTGCAAATAATGTACAAAAACAAAACCATGCATCTTGAAGATATGCTATTGGATATCGGGTATGCGTCGGAGAGGGTGACGCTGTGTGATGAAGCGCAGCAGACGAGGCATGTAGCGGGGCAAAACGGAAAAACCCAACTTATTGTCACGGTTCCGAAAATTGATAAATCGATGCACGACGAACTCTCTAAAATTACTTCTATCATTTCGGATATGCAGGATGAGCAGACAGAGTGCTGCCTGATTGTTGCAAACGACAGGCATCAAAACCCAAATATCGATGAGATAGCGTTCCTTATAGACAGCGAGGGTGAATTTGGCGACTATTATGGTTCAAGGCTGGTTGGAGAACCCTTGGAGGGAGAATTGACCAAATCGGTTTTGCTGATCTCGAAAGACGGCGCACTCTTCTATGATGAGTACCCCAAAGATATTGAAACACCATTTAATCTTGAAATGCTGCAGGTAAAAGTCGCAGCTGCACAAAACTGCTATACAGGAAAAGGATGTCACTAATGACTGCAACAACACTGAATGAAACGATAGAGACGATCAAAAAAGAGCTCAGGAACCAAACAACGGTACCCTATTTCGGCCTTGGTATCTTCGAAGATACCAAGACCAAAGAGGGCGAACAGATGCCATACGACTCAGACTCTATGATTTTGATGATGAATAACGGCAGGGCGATGAGCGACAGACTGATGTTTGAGTACTCAAGAGCGGCGATGCACCTCGAACAGAGACGAGGGGTTGAGTATATCCAGCAGATGATGAATTGGATCTATACCAAGGATTTCAAGCCTGCCCCATTACACAAAGCGATACTGGATATGCAGCCGCGGTACATCATAGATACCAATCGAGACAGCAAGATACAGGAGCTTCTATCTTATGAGTCGCATATGCTGGTAGTTGGTAAGTCGCGCATACTGGACAATGACTACCGATATGAGATCTTTGAATGGGATGTAGAGAACCAAAAGTATTTTCAGGTGGAAGAGTCGGCGCTCGATGATGCGCCAAAGATACTCTTCAAGCCTATGGGTGCACCGATCCCCGAACCGAGTTTCGTGATCTCCGATGCGGACTATGTGGACTGGCTCACCGAAGCGATGGGGGGATTTGCCGTTCCTGCTGTTCTGAAAAGCTACAGAAAAACCAAAAAATACCTCTTTTTGGGTACCGCGTTTGATAGAGATACTGACAGGATGGTCGCCAATGAGTTGACGCTGGATCTCGAGGGGGGATATTTTGTCAACGAAAAGCCTCTGAGCAAAAAAGAGAAAAAGTTTATCGACAAGCATAACCTTGAACTGATTGAAATCTCTTTAAGCGACTTTACAAAAGCGTTTGTGTAGAAAAAGAAAGTATGTTAAAAAAATAGAGGACACCTCGTTAGTATAGCTTGAGAGGCTTTGTTTTGAAAGCGTTATTATAATTATAAAAGGAGTATTGATGCCATATATACCAACGGTCAAAGACCGATCACCAAGAGGAGAACGTTACTTTGATCTCTTTTCCAAACTTATGGGGGACAGGGTCATCATGATTACCGAACCTATCGACGACCATATGATGGGTATCATCGTATCGCAACTGCTTTATCTTGAGGCAGAAGATTCCCAGGAGCCAATACACATGTATATCAGTTCACCGGGAGGCTCTGTCATGGCAGGCCTGGCGATACTCGACACGATGCAGCTGATCAATGCACCGGTCTATACCTACGGTATGGGCCTTGTCGCATCGATGGCAGCAGTACTTTTCACCTGTGGAGAGGCGGGGCACAGGTATATTCTGCCCAATGCCGAAGTGATGATACACCAACCCCTTGGCGGCGCGTCAGGACAGGCGAGTGACATAGAGATACAGGCAAACCACATCATCAGTCTGAAAAAGCGTCTCTACAAAATCATCTCTGCTGCTACAGGGAAAAATGTCCAAACCATCGAAAAAGAGAGTGACCGGGATAACTACTTTGTTGCCTCAGAAGCGATCAAATTTGGCTTGGCAGATCAGATACTTGAGACACTTACAAAGGATCACGCATGAGCAAAGAAGAAAAAACCTGTTCATTCTGCGGAAGAAAACAGAGTGAAGTCAAAAAAATGTTCTCTTCGGAGAAGACCAATATCTGCAACGAATGTGTCACAACCTGCTCATCGATCCTGCAAAAAGAGGTACGCTATGAGCAACAGCGCTCACTCAATGCAGAGCTTCCCAAGCCCGAAAAGATCGTGGCATATCTCGACAAATATATCATCGGTCAGGAAGAGGCCAAAAAGGTGCTCGCCGTGGCACTCTATAACCACTATAAACGCATAGAGAACCCTGTCTACAACGATGTAGAGCTGGAAAAGAGCAACATCCTGTTGCTCGGACCGACAGGTAGCGGCAAAACACTGCTTGCAAAATCTCTGGCAAAGACTATGAATGTCCCCTTTGCCATAGCCGATGCCACGGCTCTGACGGAAGCGGGATATGTCGGAGAAGACGTGGAGAGTATCCTTTCGCGCCTTTTGGCGGCAGCCAACTATGATGTAGAGCTGGCGCAGCGCGGGATCGTCTATATCGATGAGATAGACAAGGTCGCAAGAAAAGCAGAGAGCTCGACCATGGGACGGGATGTCTCCGGGGAAGGTGTACAACAGGGGCTTCTGAAGATCCTGGAGGGTGCGGAGGTCTATGTCCCTGTCAAAGGCAGCCGCAAGAACTCTACCACTGAAACTGTGCTTTTTGATACGACACATGTTCTCTTTGTCTGCGGCGGTGCCTTTGTCGGACTCGTGCCTGACAGGCACACCAAAAAGAGTAACAAAGTCGGCTTCGGTTCAGTACAAAAAGTGGAGACGAAAGAGCAGAAGATAGACCAGAAAGCACTGGTACACTACGGGATCATCCCCGAGTTTATCGGACGTATCCCCGTCATCGCACAACTCCGTGAATTAAGCAAAGATCAGATGGTGCAGATACTCAGGGAACCGGACAATGCGCTGATCAAACAGTTCCAAGCACTCTTTGAGATGGATGGTATCGAACTGGAGTTCGAAGAGGCGGCACTCGAAGCCATCGCACAAAAGGCGACAGACAAAGGCGTCGGCGCCAGAGGATTGAGAGGTATTCTGGAAGAAGCGATGCTGCCGCTGCAGTACAGCTGTCCGTCAAAAGAGGGACTCCAGAAGTGCATCATCACTAAATCGGTGATCGAAGATCCGTCACAGGAGCCGATCTACACCTACAAAAAGGAGGAGAGCGCTGAAGCGTGATCTTCTTCCTTCTCTATCTGAATGGCATGTTGTTTCAGATTGTTATGCTTCACTCTTTTTTTAGTTTCCGGTGTCCAGTATATCGATAGCGGTATCGTCTCTACCCGTATCCGTGTCGGACGCAATATGGACAATATGCCTCTGGGGCCTGCCATCTCCAGTGTGATCGCGGCAGAAAAGGCACTTAATTAGCGCATCATACGAGGTGTTGAAAATACACTTTTTCCTCTGCTTCTTGCTAATGGGTTGAGGATTGATATTTTGATGTATGCGAGCCATGCTTTGCCTGCAAACACAAGGATACGGGGAGATAGAAAAGCGTTGTGATATTTGGCTTGTGGACAAAGGCACAGAAAATAGGATAAAAGAATGGATTTTAGAGCCAATTAAGTATGGGCTTGACGGGCTCTCAGTATAATTAACCTACTCTGTTGATGGAGATGATGGATAAATGCAAAAAAGCTTAGATAGCATGATCGTTGGCAAGGTGGTCGGGTTTGCTTACTTGATCGAAGGCTCCTTGCGATATCAAAAAATCAAACGCTTCGTATATGACCTGCTCGAAAACGATCAGTATCGCTATAAGCGCTGGTTTGATTTTTTTATGATTTTTATCATCCTCA
>JANTGA010000101.1 GCA_024763175.1 Sulfurovum sp. | reverse complement strand
GAGAGGATCATCTTTGAAGATATGATGGGCTACACAATGGTCAAGCAGACCGAGTTCAACGGGATAGGGAAGGCGGGATTCAGCGTCATATGATTCCCGATTGATTTTTTCTCGTACCGATCTCAATGGAGTCATCACTTACATCAATGAGACTTTGCTGCACTGGAGTCTCTTAAGGATTTTGAAAAATAGCTTTGGTTATGGTTACACAAAAGCTTAATAATAAATCCTGGACTCAAAAAAGTCAATTTATTTTATAGATTTTTAATTCTCAAAGGACTATAATCATTTGTAATATATCCGCAAAAGGAGTAAGAGATGTGGAAAAAAATTGTAGGTGGAATTGTTATTTTTATTATTGGGATCGTAGGTTTGACAATGTATGTTACCTCAGGGATGACAGAAGTTGCCAATGAGTTTTTCATCCATGTCAAGACAAAGCATTACGATGATGCCTACGCAATGCTGTCAGAAGATTTTCGAAAATCAACGCCTGAAGAGAAATTTGAAAAATTTCTGATAAACAATGCTTTGACAGAATACAAAAGTGCCAGTTGGACCGATCGTTCGTTTGAAAATAATATGGGCAAACTGGAGGGGACGATAGCTACAAAAACTGGAGGCTCCATACCACTGACTATCAATTTTATCAAGGGTGAGAATGGATGGAAAATTTATTCGATCTACAAAAAACCCACAGGCATTGTGACGGATGACAAAAGTGATAGCGGAGAGAAGAAAGAGAAAGCTCAAGTACCCTCCAAAGAAGATATTGTCACGATGACACAGGAGAGTACACTTCTGTTTGCTAATGCCATCAACGCGAAGAGTATGGCGGGTTTTTATGACAATATCTCAAAATTCTGGCAGGGAAAGACCAGTGTCAATGAACTCAATAAAGCTTTTCAACCTTTTATGGATGCCGGTATTGATTTTACTGTGCTGAAAGATCTGCAGCCGGTTTTTGACAAGGAGCCAGAGCTTAGCGAATATAACGAACTGATCATAGAGGGACACTACCCTACTACACCATCCGTAGCAAGGTTCAGAAACATTTATCTCAATGAAAATGGTAAATGGAAATTAACAGGATTCCATATGATTCTCAAGGGCGAGTAGCCGGGCTAGAAACGATACAAAACATTCAAATAACTAAAAGGATCGTCCACCTTCCCTCTCTTCTGGAGCGTGGGGTCGACAGGCTGGTTGCCGTAGGGATTGTCTCCCAGGATTTTGCTGCCGACGAAGAGTGTGAGTGTATCGCTCAGCTTGAGGCCCGCTTCGACGATCGCGTATTTGGGCACCCTGTTGACAGTTGACAACGCTACCAGTTCCTGCTTGAGAGGGCTGATATACTTGATGCCCACCAATAATTTTAACGCAAGCCGTCCATAGTGCCTGACTGTTCCTATGTCCATCTGGAGATCGCCGCTTCCATCGGTATTGGCAGTTGCACCGACATTGGCGAATGCATATTGATATTCATTGATACGATACACGCTGTCTGCTCTGGCTGTGAAGCCTATGGTGGCATGCCTGTCTGCTGAGTATGGCAGGGAAATATTGTTGTTTTTTGTGGCATTATGGACCAGAGTCTGTAGTGCTTCACCGCCAAAATTTCCGGAGATGATAGCGTGCCCAAACAGATAGATATTGCCCGCAAACTCTCCCGAATCATAGCTGCCCAGTGATTTTCCCAGCGAGAGTTCGACCACATCGACTCTCTGGGTTGTTGTAAACTCAGGCAAGGATTGCGTGTAGAGTGTTAGATTGAAGGCATAGAGGCACCCATCTATTTTTGACTCAAGCAAAAGGGTTCCGGTATTGAAATCATCTCCCTGATGACGGGCAACATCGCCCCGAATATTGATGTTGTTTGTGGTGTAAAATCTAAAATAATCAGATCCATCCACAAGCTCTGATACTGCCTGATCAAAATCAAAATCCCGGGCACCCAGTATGCTTGCGGCAAAAAGCAGGAATATAAAAGAGTGGATGCACCAAAAACCATATTTTATCCGCATACGTTTACCTTTTCTTCACTTTGGGAGTGCCTGCCAGCTTACTTCTCATCCTCTTCAAGTTTGCTTAGTTATAATACGCTCTAAAAGGGGGTGCGATGAAGCTGGTAGTGGCGATAACCGGAGCGAGCGGCGTGGAGCTGGGTATAAAGTTCGTCCGTTACCTGCCGAAGTCGATCGAAGCACACGTCGTCGTTTCGGACAATGCGCTGACCGTCGATACCTTCGAGAAAGCGGGTACGACACTGCATCAGGGTGAGGATATCGCGGCATCGATCTCTTCGGGTTCTTTCCGGGTCGATGCCACAGCCATCATTCCGTGCAGCATGAACACGCTCGCCAAAGTCGCATGCGGTATCTCCGACAACCTTCCCACCCGGGTCGCAGCTGTCGCACTCAAAGAACACAAAAAGCTGCTGCTTGCCCCCAGGGAGATGCCTTTTTCTGCCATCGCTCTGGATAACATGCAGAAACTTGCGGCACTGGGTGTCATCATCGCGCCCCCGGTCATGGGTTACTATGCCGGTATCGATACGATCGAGGAGATGGAGAGATTTCTCATCGGCAAATGGTATGATACCCTGGATATCGAAAACAACTTATATCAAAGATGGGAGGGATAGCGCAGGCAACAATTGCCTGGCGTCAAAATTTTATGGACAAAACAATCAAGAGGGCGATATACCCCGGAACATTTGACCCTATCACCAATGGGCACCTTGATATCATCAGGCGGGCTTGCAAAATGTTTGATGAGATCATCGTAGCAGTGGCACAGAGCGAAACCAAAAAACCGATGTTTGATCACCAAATGCGTATCGCGATGGCAAAAGCGGTCACCGGGGACTATCCGAAAGTCAGGGTAGTGGGATTTGAAAACCTGCTCGTCAATCTCTCTGATGAGCTTGATGCCAATTTCATCATCCGTGGTCTCCGGGCGGTGAGTGATTTTGAGTATGAACTACAGATGGGTTATGCCAACTCTTCACTCAAAAAGGAACTGGAGATGATCTATCTGATGCCCAGTCTTGAGTATGCTTTTGTCAGCTCCTCCGTCGTACGGTCGATCCTTCTTTTTGACGGTAGGATTGACCACCTTTTACCTGTCGAAGCATATGAGATGATCATGCAAGACAGAAGCTGAAAGAGACATCGATGTATATACTTTTTGAGGGGATAGACACCTGTGGCAAAACTACTCAGATCGACCTGATCAGAGAACAACACCCTGAAGTGATCGTCACCAAAGAGCCTGGCGGTACAGCATTTGGCATAAAAGCCAGAGAGATACTGCTGTACGACAGACTCTCCTCCAGACGGGCAGAGATGCTGCTCTTTCTCGCAGATCGTGCTGAGCACTACGAAGAGGTGATCAAGCCCAACCATGACCGCCTGATCCTCTCGGACCGAGGATTTATATCAGGGATCGGATATGCCCTCGCCAATGAGGATTTTGACTTTGATACACTGGTGAAGCTCAACAACTTTGCCCTTGAAGGGCACCTGCCGGACAAGATCATCCTCTTTTTGACCGATATGCAGACACTCAGAGAGCGTATATCACAAAAAACACTCGATGGGATCGAACTGAGAGGATTGGAATACCTCCTCAAGGTGCAGGAGCATATGAAAGAGAGTATTCTCAGACTGAAGATTCCTCACCTCTTTATTGACGCGACAGAAACGATCGACACCATACACCAAACCATTACCAACCACTTAAGGATGACACTATGATCAACGCCCTCAGAGGTATGAAAGACTTGACTTTTGAAGAGAGTCAACGATTTGTCCACATTATCACAACTGCTGTCAGTATCGCCAAAAGGTACGGATACGGCTATATCGAAACGCCCATACTTGAAGAGACAGCTCTTTTCAAGCGCTCAGTAGGGGAAAGCAGCGATATCGTCGGCAAAGAGATGTATCAATTTGAAGACAAAGGGGGCAACGATGTCTGTATGCGTCCGGAAGGAACAGCAGGTGTCGTACGGGCATTCATCTCAGCCAAACTCGACCGACAGCCGCAAAAATTCAAGTTTTATTACTACGGACCGATGTTCCGATATGAACGGCCGCAAAAAGGGCGTTTGAGGCAGTTTCATCAGTTTGGCTGCGAAAGTTTCGCAGAAGCGTCGGTCTATGAAGACTTCACGATGATCAGCATGATCAAAGATATCTTCGATGCACTCGGCATTGGGTACACCCTCCAGATCAACTCACTGGGATGCCCCGAGTGCATGCCGCCCTACCGGGAAAATCTGGTCTCTTTCCTGACCGATATCAAAGAGGAGCTTTGCGAAGATTGCAATCGCCGTATCAGTACCAACCCCATCCGGGTTCTCGACTGCAAGAATGAAAGGTGCCAATCACTACTGAGCAGTTCACCCAAACTCATCCATAACCTCTGTGAGAGCTGTGATACAGATTTTGCCAAACTCAAAGCACTGCTCGATCAGGCTGATATCGCCTACGAAGTCGACACCAATCTCGTGCGCGGTCTGGACTACTATTCCAAGAGTGCTTTTGAGTTCGTCAGCAGTGAGATCGGCGCACAGAGTGCCATCGCCGGTGGTGGCCGCTATGATAGATTGGTCGAATTCCTCGATGGTCGTGCGACCCCTGCTGTCGGTTTCGCTATCGGTATCGAGCGGATCATGGGACTGGTCAAGTTGCCTGAAATCGGCAGAGAAGGCATCTATCTCGGCGCGATGATCCCCGAAGCGATCGATACCCTCTTCCCGATCGCTCAGCAGAAGCGAAAAGAGCAGAAAGTGACAGTAGAGTACAACAAAAAGAGTCTCAAGGCCCACTTGAAAGGCGCAGACAAGGCAGGAGCCAAAATCGCTGCCGTGATCGGGGAAGACGAGCTCAAAAATGGTACAATCTGGATAAAGGACCTGGAGAGCAAAGAAGAGCAGACACTCCCCCTCGAAGCGTTTTGATCGAGAAGCCACTCCTCTCTAGTGGAGACTGAGTCAGTCGGTCTGACTCAAGATGGATATACAAATACACTACAATGCCCAAAAAGATAACGATTGCAAACAAAAAATACAAAATCCATCCAAATCTCCCTCCTGCTGGTCGCGACGCTGGGAGTGATGTCGGGTGTCACCGTGGTCTCTTCACTGCCGCTGATGAGCAAAGCATTCTCGACCATTCCCCATATCGAGTTTCTCTCCAAGCTGATGCTGACCATACCCTCCATCGTCATCGCTCTCTCTGCTCCGTTTTCCGGACATATCGTAGACAGACTGGGCCGTCTGAAGCCTCTCTATATAGGAATAATACTCTTCATACTTGGCGGCAGTTCGGGGTTTTATCTCCACAACTTCTATGCCATCCTGGCCGGGCGTGGCGTGCTGGGGCTGGCGGTGGCACTCATTATGACGAGTTCTACGGCCCTGATAGGGGATTATTTCCGCGAGGAGGAGCGGCACAGATTTATGTCCAGGCAGGGACTGGCTGTCGCGATGGGCGGGATACTCTTCATCTCTCAGGCAGAGAGTACTTGGCAGCTTTTTTTCGCTACGACTCCCATAGGGATGGCATTTGGCCTGCTCTTTGTCAATACCAACGCCTGGTTCCTCTCCAAAGTCCCGCCCGCCAAAAGAGGCAAAGCCTCCGGCATCCTCACCTCCAGCTTTTTCCTCG
>JANTGA010000100.1 GCA_024763175.1 Sulfurovum sp. | reverse complement strand
GCCCTCTATCGTTTGATGGTATCACCCAATCACCATGAAGATACCGTCACCAAGACACTGCCCAAATGGCTGCTTTTTGGTATCGGTATCGGTATCGGTGTGATTGCGATCAGTATTGGTGTGGGCGGGTCGATCATTCTGATCCCGCTACTTTCAGGTTTTTTGCACTATCCGATCAAAAAAGCGGTCAGTGCCGGCCTCTTCTTTGTCGTTTTTTCTTCGATGGCAGGCTTGCTGGGACGTCTGATGCACGGCCAGATCGACTTGAAGCACGGAACGATTGTCGGCGTAGCTTCCCTTTTGGGTGTCTATCTGGGTATCTGGATCAAAGACAAAGTACACGCAAAACGTCACAAAATGTTTATTCTCGGGATGTATCTCTTTATTCTCGGTATCATGATCTATAAAATGTTTATAAAGTAGGAGTGATCAGACAGTGAGTCTCAAAAAAGATACCATTCAGGTCTATGGTGCCAGAGAAAACAATCTCAAAAATATCGATCTGACCATCCCCAAAAACAAGCTGGTTGTCTTCACGGGCATCAGTGGAAGCGGCAAGAGTACATTGGCATTTTCGACACTCTATGCCGAGGGACAGCGACGCTACATCGAGTCACTCTCCAGCTATGCCCGGCAATTTTTGGGTAAAGTGGGCAAACCCGAAGTCGACAAGATCGAAGGCTTGACACCGGCGATCGCCATCGACCAGAAGACGACTTCCAAAAACCCCCGTTCGACTGTCGGAACGATCACGGAGATATACGACTATCTCAGGCTGCTTTTTGCGCGTATCGGAAAACAGTATTGCCACCAGTGCGGCAAGCCGATCTCCTCAATGAGTGCGAGTGATATCATCGAGCAAGTGTTGAAACTCCCCAACGGAACCAAGCTGGTCATTATGGCGCCGCTGGTCAAAGAGAAAAAAGGCTCTTTTTCTGATATGTTGGAGTCCCTGCGGCACAAAGGCTATATCCGTGCGATGATCGACGGTGTGATGGTACGGCTGGATGAGGAGATCGAACTCTCCAAAACCAAAAAACATACGATCAAAGTCGTGGTAGACCGTGTCGTGATCAAGGAAGAGAGCCGCGATAGAATCGGTCAGGATGTGGAGAAGGCACTCAAAGAGAGCTACGGTGAAGTCGAATTGGAAGTGCTCAATGGTGAAAAGATGGATATCGAATCCTCCTACATCCATTATTCGGAACATTTGGCCTGTTTTGATTGTAAGATCAGCTTTGAGCCTCTGGAGCCAGTCACTTTCTCTTTCAACTCTCCCAAGGGCGCCTGTCCCACCTGCGACGGCCTGGGGATACGCTATACGATCGATCTCAAAAAGGTTATCGATCAGGAACTGTCGATCGAGAAGGGTGCGATCAAGATCATGTATGGCTTCAACAAAAGCTACTATACCAAGTTCCTCAACGCCTTTTGTCTGCAAAACGATATCGATATCACAGTTCCCTATGTAGAGCTCGAAGAGCATCAGAAGAAGGCGATACTCTACGGCACGCCCGGTGAGGTGACATTCACCTGGAAGCGCCATACACTCAAACGGGAGTGGCCGGGTATGATCAAGTTTGCCCATGACATGTTCAGTGACGAAAAAGATGTCAGCGAATATATGACAGAAAAGGTTTGTGACACGTGTCATGGGCACCGCTTGCGTCCCAGAAGCCTGGCAGTAAAGATCGAAGGCAAAAATATCGCCGATATCATCGACATGCCAATCGAGGAGAGTTATGCTTACTTTGCTGATGGGAAAAATTTTATTCATTTGACTCCGCAACAGCAGACGATCGCAGAGTCAATCCTCAAAGAGATCAAAGAGCGGCTCTTTTTTCTCTATGATGTAGGATTGGGATATATTACTCTCAGTCGTGATGCACGGACGATCTCCGGCGGTGAAGCGCAGCGTATCCGGATCGCTTCGCAGATCGGTTCGGGATTGACCGGGGTAATGTATGTTCTGGATGAACCCAGTATCGGCTTGCACGAACGTGATACGATGAAGCTGATCCGCACGCTCAACTCGCTCAAAGAGAAGGGCAACTCCGTCATCGTCGTCGAGCATGACAAAGAGACGATCGTCGCAGCAGACTATATCGTCGATATTGGGCCGGGAGCAGGGGAGTTCGGTGGAGAGATCGTCTTTGCCGGAGACAGCAAAAAGCTTGCTAAAGCGAAAACATTGACCGCCGACTATCTCTATGGGAAGAAAACCATCGATTATCCGCACGGCAAGCCGCAGAAGGAGTGGCTTGAGATCAAGAATGTCACGCTCAACAACATCACGGATCTGACTAGCAGGATTCCTCTGAGAAACTTTGTCTGTATCACCGGCGTGAGTGGCAGCGGCAAGAGTTCCCTGATACTCCAGACACTGCTGCCGACCGCACGCGAAATCCTCAACAATGCCAGAAAAGTTCATAAGGTTGATGGTGTCGAGATCGTCGGACTGGAGCGTCTTGACAAAGTGATCTACCTTGACCAGAGCCCGATCGGACGGACTCCACGCTCCAATCCTGCTACCTATACAGGTATGATGGATGAGATACGCAAACTCTTTTCGCAGACCAAAGAAGCAGAATTGCGTGGCTACAAAGTAGGAAGATTTTCCTTCAATGTCAAAGGCGGACGCTGTGAAAAGTGCCAGGGGGATGGACAGATCAAGATCGAAATGCACTTCCTCCCCGATGTGATGGTGAGCTGCGACACATGTCACGGAGCACGCTACAACGCCCAGACATTGGAAGTTTATTATAAAGGCAAAAATATCGCAGAAGTGCTGGCGATGAGTGTCGGCGAAGCAGCAGAGTTTTTCAAGGCGATCCCTGCCCTTTCAGCCAAGCTCAAAACTCTCATCGATGTCGGTCTGGACTACATTACACTGGGGCAAAATGCAACGACACTAAGCGGCGGTGAAGCCCAGCGGATCAAGCTCTCCAAAGAGTTGAGTCGTCGAGATACGGGCAATACGCTCTATATCCTGGATGAGCCGACCACAGGTTTGCATTTTGCTGATGTAGATCGACTGACAGGAGTTTTGCATCATCTCGTCGATCTAGGCAACTCTGTGATCGTCATCGAACACAACCTGGATATGGTCAAAAATGCCGACTATGTCATCGATATGGGTCCCGAAGGTGGCAACAAAGGCGGGATGATCGTGGATATCGGCACCCCTGAAGCGTTGGCAGCCAACCACCAGAAGAGCGGCAGCTATACAGGATATTATCTGAAAAAAGAGTTGGAAGAAGCGGCAGCTCGAAAGAAGTAGGGGGTTCTTGCTACTATCGGGAGTGTCGACAAGCACCGCTGGGTGTTTTGGAGACATCTGTATAGGATATTAATTCAGTTTATGTTATAATGTATAAAAAGGATATATTATGAATAAACCAATGATCGCTGACAATACTCCTGTCAAAACTTCCCTTGAAGAGGATAAAGAATATTACTATTGTACCTGTGGCCGCTCCAAAAAGCAGCCATTTTGCGATGGCAGCCACAAGGGGACTTCCTTTGAGCCGATGAAGTTTACCGCTAAAGCCAGTACCCAAAAATGGCTATGCGCCTGCAAGCATACAAAAAATCCACCCTATTGTGACGGAAGTCATCACAAATTTACAGCAGAAGATATCGGAACGATCGCCGGTTGATGGTTGTGTGGCATCAAACGAGTTTGAGGTTTCTGCAATTTGATCGTTTTCCACGCTTCTCTGATCGCTCCCTATGAAATCAGGGGTCGATTGGGTCCCACCATATCACCTCCACTCTTTACACACAGTTTGCACATACCCTTGATACAATCCTCTATGTCTAATCCAAAAAAAGAGGCCCCATGCGTTTCATACTTTTTTTACTTCTTGGGATCATATGGCTCCAGGCCGAAACCATCGATGGACTGATCGACAAGTCACTCCGTCATCACCGTTCACTCGAATCGATCAAGCTGCGGCTCAGCGCAGGAGATGCGTATATCGCAAAGAGCCGGAACTTTGAAAACCCCACTCTTTCGTTTACGATCAATGACATCCAGTTCGCTGACATCACCGACCGCTCCCTGGAGCCGATGCAATGGTCGGCAGTCAAAGTAAAACAGAAGTTTCCATGGTTTGGCAAGCGGGATGCAAAGATGACATATGAACGGGCGAAAAAAATGTTTTATTTCATACCCTCCAAGCGGCACAGGTCAAGTTCGCCGAAGCAATACGGGTAAACGTCTATACGGTTCGTGAGATCGATAAGCGCATCGCGATACTGGAGCGATACAAGAGGGTCACACGTGAGAATATCGACCTCAATACCGCCTATACCGCGACCGACTCCGCCCATCATAGCGGGATCGTCTCGGCAGAACTGGCACTCTCATCGATCAAAATCCGTATCGAAAAACTCAGAGCCCTCCGCAAAGCCCGAAAAGCAAAGCTGGAGTATCTCGTACAGGAGAAGATCAAGAGTGTCCAGGCGACAATGCAGATCAAAGCACCCAAGCCACTCGGGCACTATCTGCGCAGTATAGAGCAGAACAGAGAATACCATGTGCGACAAGCCAAAACCCGTGTCGCGCAAGCCGACAACTCTGTCAAAGAGCTCGACACATATGCCGACCCCTATGTCGAGCTGGGGTACTTCGATCGGCGGGAAAATCCCAACTTCGGGAGTATCAGCGTCGGGCTCTCGATGCCGATCTACGGCTCTGAGCATAGAGGGGGCAGGTGACAATAACAACTCATCTCTCCCCTCTCTTTATGATCCCAAACACAGCTTGTTGTGTGATACCTAAAACTTTCGCCATTAAATGCTGAGAGTAGCCTTGCTCATAGGCTTTGAGTATTAGGGAGTTTCTTTGGGTTTTATCTTTGATATTAGAAAAAAGTTTTTTTACTTCTTCTTCAAGTTCTTCTTGTCTCTTCTCTATATTAGGTGCTTCTACCAAAGAGGATGCTTTTTTCATCTCCTGAAGTTGGCTAGTATCTACTTTAGAGTTTAAAAAGGCTTTTATCTCTTCTACATTATCTTGAAACTGCTCTACAATCCAAGAGTTTTTTAGACATTGTGGTATCTCTTTTGGCTTGATGAAGTATCGGTAAGAGCAAAAGGGATAGTGTTCTAACTTTTGTACTATTTTAGCTTTGAGAGGATTTTGTTCTATATAGAGCATTAGTGTATAGAGATAGGCTTCATCAGTGACATACCAAGACTTGAACCGTCCTTGCCAAAGGTGTCCTGATCTTTTATACTTTTTATTAAAATAGATGGTGTAATTCATATTAAGCTGTCTCATAAACTGTGAGAGGTTTTCTTGTTGTATCTCTATAAGTAAGTGGTAATGATTACTCATCATACAATAGTTATGGATTGTAATATTGTAGTTTTTTACATAGTGACACATCAAATCTTTAAACTCTTCAAAATCTTCTACTGTTTTAAAGACTTCTCTTTGTTCTACACCTCTATTGATAATATGATAATATCCTGCTATCTCTATTCTTGATTTTCTTGGCATAGTTTATCTTTTTTGTTTTTAGGAGTATATCATAGGGTTGATTAAGTGTTGTTGTTGTCACCTGACCCTTTTACTCCAGTTTGAACAGCATACCAAAGTGTGCCCCTGTTCCAGTCACACCAACACAGAAGCATTTCCCGAAAACCTTACATCTGTAACACAATATGGCGATA
>JANTGA010000099.1 GCA_024763175.1 Sulfurovum sp. | reverse complement strand
ATCTCCGAGAATAAAGCCAGTCAGGAGCAGCAGTATCAGTGCAGCCAGTTCAAACCATCCGAAGATAGGACCGACATGAGGATAGACAGCCTTCTGCGCCTCCTTGTCCCTCAGGGTGACTCCCAGTACGAACATAAATACCGATCCGCCGATCCATGAAATCGCCGCGATCAAGTGAATGTGAAACACCCAGTTACTCATTATTGCCAACCTTTGTTGTTTTGATTTTATTCACCGATCTTTAGAACAGCCATGAAGGCTTCCTGGGGGACTTCGACGCTACCGATCGATTTCATTCGCTTTTTTCCAGCCTTTTGCTTCTCGAGCAGTTTACGTTTACGGGTGATATCGCCGCCGTAACATTTCGCTGTCACATTCTTGCCCATCGACTTGACATTGGAGCGTGCGATGACATTGTTGCCGATACTCGCCTGGATCGCGACCTCAAAAAGTTGTCTCGGGATCAACTCTTTGAGTTGTGCGACAAATGCCAATCCTCTATTTCTCGCCTTTGTTTCCGGGACGATGATCGAGAGTGCATCGACTACCTCACCCGCGACTTTGATATCCAGCTTGACGAGTTTTCCCTCTCTAAAGCCAATCGGTTCATAATCAAAACTTGCATAGCCCTTGGTGATGCTTTTGAGCTTGTCATAGAAATCCATCACGATCTCATTCATCGGGATATCATACTCCAGCAAAACACGTGTCTCGTTGAGGTAGTCCATTTTGACCTGTATCCCCCGGCGGTCGTTAAGCAGCTTGATCAGGCTGCCCACGAACTCCTGAGGCGTCAGGATCGTTGCCTTGACATAAGGCTCATAGATCGTCTCAATCTTCTGCGTTTCAGGCAGTTCACTGGGATTTTGAATCTCCAACTCCTGCCCGTTGGTCTGCTTGACCCGATAGACGACCGTAGGTGCTGTTGCGATAAGATCGAGGTTAAATTCTCGCTCCAGGCGCTCTTTGACCACTTCCATATGCAGCATACCCAGAAAACCGGTCCGAAAACCGCTTCCCAGCGCCATAGAGCTCTCCGGCTCAAAGCTCAGCGAACTATCATTGAGCTTGAGTTTATTGAGAGCATCCCGCAAATCTTCAAACTTATCCGTCTCGATAGGATAAATACCGGCAAAGACAAAAGGCTTGGCGGGTTCAAAACCCTGAATCATCTCAGCTGTTGGATTTTTCGCATCCGTAATAGTATCTCCCACCTGCAACGCATCAACCGTTTTGAGCCCCATGACAACAATACCGATCTCTCCGGTACGAATCTCATCCGTTTTAACCGGGGCGATAGGATTGGGGTAGAGCAAGTTGAGTATTTGATGTTCATCTTTGGTACCCATCACCTTGGCAATCTGGCCTTTTTTCAAGCTCCCTTCAAAGACGCGTACCAGTGCAAGTGCGCCCAGGTAGTTGTCGAACCAACTGTCATAGATCAGCGCTTTGGTAGGAGCATTTTCATCCCCGCCAGGTGCAGGAATGCGTTCGACCAGTGCATCGATCAACTCCTTGACACCCAAACCAGTCTTGGCAGAGACGAGGCAATGCTCGGTCGCATCGATGCCGATCGCCTCTTCGAGTTCGGTAAGCACCCTGTCGGGATCAGCAGCAGGAAGGTCTATCTTGTTGACGACCGGCAAAAGTTCCAAGTCATTTTCGATGGCGATATAGACATTGGCGATCGTCTGCGCCTCTACCCCCTGTGCTGCATCGACGATAAGCAGTGCCCCTTCCGAAGAGGCCAGTGATCGGCTCACTTCATACGAAAAATCGACGTGACCCGGAGTGTCGATCAGATTGAGGATGTACTGCTCTCCATCCTTTTCATAATCGAGACGGACACTCTGCGCTTTGATCGTGATACCACGTTCTTTTTCGATGTCCATCGTATCCATCACCTGTGAAGACATCTGCCGATCAGAAACTGCCCCGCACTCCTGGATGATCCTGTCTGCCAGTGTAGATTTACCGTGATCGATATGGGCAATGATCGAAAAATTTCGTATATGTGACTGTGGTACTTTTGTCATTAAAAACCTTATTTTATCGTGTTATCTATTTGGTGCTGTGAATACGCTCATATCCACAGTTTTCGCGGGAATCAAAAAAGATTAATTGGTTTCAAAAAGCGAATTAACACTTTCATTGTGACTGACTCTTCGGATCACTTCACCAAGCATCGTAGCAGTAGAGAGCATCTTGATCTTATTGCAGCTTTTTGTCATCGGGATCGTATTGGCGACGACCAATTCATCGAGAGCACCTTTCTGGATACGTTCCAGTGCCGGACCGGAGAGCACCGGATGCGTACAGCAAGCCATGACACTGGTCGCTCCGAGATCTTTGAGTGCCTGTGCACCTTGCACCATTGTGCCCGCTGTATCGATCATATCATCGATCAGGATAACATCTTTTCCTTCGACTTCACCGATGACATTCATCACTTCGGATTGATTGGCTTTCTCTCTTCGTTTGTCAACGATAACCATATCCAATCCAAGCTTTTTGGCAAAATAGCGGGCCCGCGCCACCCCTCCGATATCCGGAGAAGCGATCACGGGGTTTTTGAAGTTTTTGGATTTGATATAATCAAGAAAAAGGATCGCACCATAGAGGTTGTCAACAGGAATGTCAAAAAATCCCTGGATTTGCGAAGCATGCAGGTCGACAGTAACCATACGGGAGATGCCTGCTATTTCGATCATGTTGGCGACCAGCTTGGCAGTGATAGGTACCCTGGGTGCTGCTTTCCGATCCTGCCGTGCATAGCCAAAATAGGGAACGATGGCCGTAATCGATTTGGCCGATGAGCGTTTGAGCGCATCGGTCATGATCAGCAGCTCCATCAGATTGCCGTTGGCGGGTGCACAGGTAGGCTGTATAATGAAGACATCTTTCCCCCGGACACTCTCTGCGATCTGGATATTGATCTCTCCATCGGAAAAACGGTTAATGCTTGCCTTGGAGAGAGGCATACCTAGATATTTTGCTATCTCTTCGGAGAGTTCAGGGTTTGCTGTCCCGGAAAAAATCTTGTACCCACTCATTTTATAGTAACCTTTTGTTTGATTTTTTGATAGCTATTATTTTACACAAATATTACTAAAAAGGTCATTGCAGCCAAAAGCAAAACCATCTCAAAGTTCAGAGATACTACACTTACAAAAATCGGATGAAGGAATAGCAGAGTCCAATGATACGAAAAGTCTTCAACAAAAACAAAAAGCGTTCCGGCAAGATCGATCAATTGATCGACAAATACAAGATTCCCAGGGAGTATCTCTCGATCAACAGACGGTCTGTCTCTATGGCAGTATTGGTAGGACTCTTTTGGGGATTTATCCCGATGCCGATGCAGATGCTTGCTGTGCTGGCCACCACCCCTCTGGTCAAATTCAATGTCCCTATCGCGATCTCTATGGTTTGGCTGAGCAATCCCATCACAATGCCGCCTATGTACTATATGGAGTATTTGACCGGCAATTTCATACTCGGCCGCGAAGGTGTCGGCACTGTCCAGATGACCGTCGAATGGTTCAAGGAAAATCTGAGCGATATTTTCGTTCCGCTCTATGTCGGAACTGCCTTCTACTCTATTATCGTTTCCTCTCTCATCTATGTACTCATCAATCGTCTCTGGATCGCTTCGGTCAAACAAGAAAAAGAGGAGAAAGAGAAGCTGCGTCGGGATCGTACTGCCAAAAAGAGAAAGCATAAAGGACACCGATAATATGCCTGAAACCTATACAATCCTGAATCGTTCCAAGCCATGATCGATACTTGCGACAGGTCGGAGTGCCCTCACCACGCAGGAGATCGCCTCAAACAAGTTTGAGGGTCCTGAGTTTGGGACACTCGAACTTGTTCGAGTCTATCACACAGGAATCAATCCAATATTTCTACGTCATCCGCAGGGGTGCCCTTTATGGGTACCCACATATCCACACAAGTAATTATTTAAAACAGAACCCCAATACTCATTCCAACAATTTATTTGAGGGTCCCAACCTTCGGGACACTCGAACTTGTTCGAGTCTATCTTTAAGATGGATATTTGAAACGTCAAGGTGGTGACACTATTTTAAAATATAAGAAAATAATAAATCTTCAGACTATTGCTGTAAAATTAATAAAATGGATGACTGGGAAGGAATAAACCGTTGAAGATGCTGAGTATTGTGGGAGATGATATAAGTCAGCTTGCACCGGTTGTCTATGCATATAGAGATGAGACAACAGAGCATATACTGTTGTATGACGACTCATCCGCTCATCGAGCCAAACAGTTGGAAAGAGGTATACGGAAGTTTGCAAAAAGCTACCGGATCTTATGGAAGATCGGGATACAGTCTATAGAGAGTGCTGATCTGTCGGGTGTCGTGTCTCAGCTGCGAGAGTCTACGGGCAGTTTTCAAGATGTCTGGCTAAATGTGAGCGATGCCTGCCCTATGCTGATATTGTTGCTGGGCAAGGCTGTGCAGGAGAGTGGCGGAGAGGTCATCAGCTATGATCACTTCTCAAACAAGCTTCATTTTCTGGACAAAAACTACACTGTGACCTGCACCAGGCTTCGCGATACGCTCAATCTGCATGATTATTTGATGCTGCTTGATTTTGATATGACTTCCAGTCGGACCAAAGTTGCATTATCTAGCAGGAAGCAAGCCATCCTGCAACTCTACGAAAACCAATCCAGATTTAAAAAGCTTCGCTATGCGCTGCTCTATTATGATGAGGGTTTTACGTACTCTCTGTATAAAGACCTGCTGCTTATACTCGATGAGCTCGGTATCACCAGGAAGAACAAGCTTGTTCCTTCACAACAAAAAGTCCTCAGCGGGGATCTTTTTGAAGAATATATTTTTTACTTGTGTGAAGATCTCGGGGTCGACGACATCGCTATGGGTGTCAAGATAGACTTTGACAACAGCCAGGCAGAACCGCAGGCGCAGTACCATGTATTCAACGAGTTTGATATACTGCTCATGCATCAAAACCGTATCTATACGATCGAGTGCAAATACGCTACCCATCTGGAAGGTTTGGAGCTCATCTACAAATACGATGCGATCATAGACTATTTCGGCGAAGCTTCCAAGGCGATACTGCTCAATATTTCAAACAAACCAAAAGAGCGTTATCTGGGGATGAAGAGCTCGAGCAATTTCAGACATTCAGCACTGAGGAGGGCCAGACGATCCAACATAGAGGTATATCACGAATCACAAGTCGATGTGGCGGAGTTTCAGTCGCTGGTTAAGTCATTTTTTCATTTAGGAGGTGAAGATGAAGTTCGATAAAGATAAGGCAGTTTTCTTGCTTGGCGGGCAGGATTTGGAGATGGTAACGATCAAAGATATATTGATTGAAAACGGATTTATCAAGGACAAAAATCTATTTGACAAGGGGCTTACCTGGGAAAGTGCTAAGCTTGATGCGTACCGCAAAGAGATAGAAAACAATCTTGATAAAACCTTTTATGCTGTAGAGCTCAATATTGATGAAGAAAATAATGAACTTTACAAAAAACATACCGATCGCATCCGCATCATCGATCATCACAACAAATACTCCAGGAGAGATGCCAGTATCACACAGATACTTTCACTTCTGGATATCGATGCCAAACTTGACGAGAAGACCAGACGAGATTATGAGCTCATCGCGGCCAATGATGC
>JANTGA010000098.1 GCA_024763175.1 Sulfurovum sp. | reverse complement strand
GTTCGATACGGGGTCGTCTTGCCACCACCACTCCTTTTTAGTTATTTGGAAGAGTATAGCATAAGATGTATTAAATTGTTGTTGTCACCTGACCCCTCTATATATATACTCTCTATACCATTAGCATCACCTGCGCATTAGCATCAACTGGAACCTTTATGGAACCTTTATGTTGGGAGAGGGTTCTGAACGATTACATCAAAACAAGCTATAATTTCAACAACCAAATTTTAAATGTAAATATGGAGGTATTGGGTGCTATCTATCAAAGTAGCTATTTGGGCTATACTCTTTGTCGTGAGTAGTGGGGCGATGTTCTCCAAATACTTTGAAAACCATAGAGCACTTAGGGCTTTGGCAGAGTTGATGGCTCTGATATCTTCGTATTATGCACTCAAAGCTATATCTGATGATTTGATAGGGGTTTCGTATCAAGGGATAGTAAGCTATGGGGCTATAGCTATCTCTATATTTGTATACCTTTACTATATTTCCAGAAGCAGAATCAAAAATCACGCAGACAAACCAGCATCTGCCTTTGGTATAGCACTTATCATACTGTTTATCTTTGTCTCTATCATCGCATATATCTCCTATGAGCGTGGATGGATAGACCTCACATTGAAGAACAAACTCTCTGCGTTGAAGTCAAAGGGTGTCTTCGAGTCTACATCCAACTACAACCAAAAGATAGCAGAGGCTAAGTTTGTCGCAGGAAATGCCACACTCAAAGAGTTTGATGCAGATACTCATACAGCCAAATTTGCTCTGCAGTGGAGTCAAGAGCTATCTGACAAGATACCCAATCCACCCAAAGATATCACACTATCCAAAATGATACCCAACCAAACAGTAGCTCATATATTTAAAAATATCGGAGGAAGTACGGACTTCTACATCACTGTTCAGCTAGTGGACAAAAAACTACAAATAGTCAAAATCTATCTCCCTAAAGATATAGAGATAACAGACGATGTAGGCTTAATACCATCAACCACAGATACAAAATCAACCCAACCCAAACAAACCTCAAGCAAAGCAGTAAACAAAGGAAGCTATATCCAACCAGCACTCATCCACATCCCAGCGGGAAGCTACACTATGGGGAGTGACAGTGGAGATAGTGACGAAAAACCACCTCACAAAGTCACTATAGATTATGACTTCGAGATAGGCAAATATGAAGTAAGCATAGGTGAGTACAAAAAATGTGTCACAGATGGAGGATGCAAACAACCAGAGTGGCTAGAAAAAGGCAATAGCTACAACATCCATACAGGAAGCAGTGACTACTACAAAAAGATGTGCCTAGAAGATAACTGCCCTGCTATAGGAGTATCTTGGAATGATGCCAAAGCATACACCAAATGGCTCAGCCAAAAAACAGGACAAAACTATAGACTCCCTACAGAAGCAGAGTGGGAGTTCGTCGCTAGAGCAGGCTCAACCACCAAGTGGAGCTTTGGAGATGATGAGAGTCAACTTACAAACTATGGGTGGTATGGTGTCAACAGTGGGAGCAAAACACACCCCACAGGAAGCAAAAAACCAAACCCTTGGGGTCTCTATGATATACACGGCAATGTATGGGAGTGGTGTGAGGATTGGTATAGTGACAACTATAAAAACACTCCAAAAGATGGGACTGCCAACAATAAAGGAAATAAAAAGTACAGAGTCCTGCGTGGCGGTTCGTGGTACAATTATGCCATTGGGTCTCGCTCGTCTTATCGTAACTGGAGCGTTCCTACTCTTAGTATCAGTAATGTTGGATTCCGTCTCCTCAGAACTTTACCTTAGTTTTTGGGTGTTTTTATCCTTTGGGATTTTTACCTTTTTCTTTTGAAAAGCCTCGCAGAGCGAAAATATTTTTGGTATATTTCAGAAGGGTACTTGCATGAATGAAAACTATCCCATTATCGTAAAAAGTTACAATTTAACGCTATGGTATCTCAAAAAGATAGAGAAGTACCCAAAAAATAACCGATATAATATCGCTAAAAAGATACAGCAGAGCCTCTTGGAGCTGATGCTGATATCTACTCCAAAAACAAAAGAGAGCTACTCACCTAAGCCAACAAAGAGATAGAGAGACTACGACTGCTCACTAGACTGCTCAAGGATTTAACCATCCTCTTTGCTGATAATAGTCGATTTGTCAAAAGCTTAGGTCCCCGGTAGCAACCGATACCCCCTCTCACTCCTTTTCTAAAGTCTTTCTTTCGACTGCCTATCCCCTAGACATTTTAGCTTTTTCCTTGCTTCAAAAGCAATGCCCCCTATTTTCTTTGTGTAATGTGGAGGCTGATCTCCAAAACAGTTCTGGAGAGATCTTTTAAGTATTTTTCAGCTATAATCTTGTCCCTTATTCAAATTTGGATTTGGAAATACTCATGTAGTTATTCCTTGAAAGGTTGCACATTGTGTGTTCAAGGCTGCAGAGGGTTAAACCTAAGGCGATTCAATTCGACCACAAACTTATTTACTTTACCAAGGAGCAAAAATGGTAACAATGAAAGACTTACTCGAATGTGGTGTACACTTCGGGCACCAGACAAGAAGATGGAATCCAAAAATGAAGAAATTCATCTTTGGTGAGAGAAAAAATATCTATATCATCGACCTTCAGAAGACACTGAGATACTTCAAGTATACCTACAATGTCGTCAGAGATGCAGCAGCAGAAGGCCAGACAGTTCTCTTCGTCGGGACAAAGAAGCAGGCGCGATCAGCAGTCAAAGAGCATGCAGAGCGATGCGGTATGCCGTATGTCTCTACACGATGGCTTGGCGGTATGTTGACCAACTACCCAACGATCAAAAAATCAATCCGTAAACTCGAAATCATTGAGCAGATGGAAGAGAACGGCCAGATCGAGCTTTTGACCAAAAAAGAAGCTTTGATGCTCAGAAGAAGCAAAGAGAAACTCAATGCCTATCTTGAGGGTTATAGACATATGAAAAAACTGCCTGATATGCTGTTTGTTGTAGATGCAGTCAAAGAACATATCGCAGTCAAAGAAGCAAGAAGACTGGGAATGAAAGTCATCGCTCCGCTTGATACCAACTGTGACCCGGACTTGATCGATTACCCGATCCCGGGGAACGATGATGCGATCCGTTCGATCAACCTTTTCTGTAGAGAGATGGCAGAAGCGATCATCGAAGGAAAAGCGGCTTTGGCTGAAGCGCAAGGCACAGATGTCGAAGAGGTCGGTGAAGTAGCAGCTGAAGAAGTTTCTGAAGTAGTAGCGGAAGCTGCCGCAGATGCTGCTAAAGAAAAAGTAGAAGATCTGGATATCACAGAAAACGAAGAACTTGCTGAGGCAGCAGAGGAAGAAGCAGCGATCGATGCTGCCAAGAAAGAGGAGGCGTAACGATGGCGAACTTTGGACCAAAAGATATCAAAAAACTCAGAGAGATGACTGATGCAGGCATGATGGACTGCAAGAAGGCATTGACTGAAGCAGAAGGCGATATGGACAAAGCAGTAGATTGGCTCCGCAACAAAGGTCTCGGTGCTGCTGCAAAGAAAGCAAGTAAAGTTGCGGCTGAAGGTGCGATCGGTGTCAAAGTCGAAGATCATAAAGCTGTCATCGTAGAGATCAACTCTCAGACAGATTTTGTCGCACAAAATGATAAATTCAAAGCCGTGATCAATGAAGTGGTTGATCACGCTTTTGCCAATGATTTGGAAGATGCTGATGCGATCAATGCTTCTGAGATAAACGGGCAGCCGTTTTCAGAGTATCTTTCGCTGCAGATCGCAACGATCGGCGAAAACCTTGTCGTTAGACGTGCGGCACTGATCAGGGGAGATGAAAACTCCGCGATCAACGGTTATGTACATGCCAATGGAAAAGTCGGCGTCATCCTCAAGGCAGAGTGTGACTCTGCCAAAACTGCCGAAGCGATGAAAGAAGCAGTGAGAAATGTAGCGATGCACGCTGCAGCGATGAAGCCTACAACATTGAGTTTTGAAGATTTCGATATAGATTTTGTCGAAAAAGAGACCGAAGGACGTATCGCTGCGATCGAAAAAGAGAATGAAGAGCTCAGCAGACTGGGTAAGACACTCAAGCACATTCCTCTCTATGTCTCAATGAAACAGCTTACAGAAGATGTCTTAGCCAAAGCAGAAGAGAGACTCAAAGAGGAGCTCAAGGCTGAAGGCAAGCCGGAGAAGATCTGGGATAGAATCCTTCCGGGCAAACTAGCGCGTTTCATCTCTGACAATACCACGCTGGATCAGGAGCAGTGTCTCCTGGATCAGGTTTTTGTCATGGATGACAGCAAGAAGGTGTCAGAATATATCGATGAGCAGGCGAAAGCTGCCGGCGGCAGCGCCAAAATCACACACTTTGTCAGACTCGAAGTCGGTGAAGGTATCGAAATCGTCGAAGAAGATTTCGCAGCAGAAGTTGCAAAACAAATGGGATCATAATCCCCGCTATGCTACAATCTCCCGATGCAACACTTTGCATCAGGGAGCCTTATTGATGTCTACAACTTTACTCCATGCTACCCATATTTCCCACCATTTTGATCTCGAACTCTATCGTGATGTCGCGTTGACACTGAAGTCCTCTCATAGTGCAGCGATACTGGGGCGCAGCGGCAGCGGCAAATCAACACTGCTCCATCACTTTTCTACTTTTCTCAAGCCATCGACAGGCGAAGTGAATTTGCTGGGGAAAGATATCTATAGACTCAACGATACGCAGATCGAAATGCTCAGGCGCTACGAACTGGGGATTATCTTTCAGTTTCACTATCTTTTCAAAGGGATGAGCGCCCTTGAAAATATCAAAGTGGCGACGATGCTGGCCGGGGAAACGATCGATGAGAGTCTGCTTGACAAGCTGGAGATCACGGAGCTGATGTCTCAAAAGATTTCCGAACTCTCCGGCGGGCAACAGCAGCGTGTCTCTATCGCCAGAGTTCTGAGCAAAAAACCCAGGGTGATCTTCGCTGATGAGCCGACGGGCAACCTGGACAAAGAGACGGCGAACCTGGTGATGGATGTGTTGTTGGATTATGTCCATATCGAAGAGGCAGGCTTGCTGCTCGTGACACATGATGAGGAGATGGCACATCGCTGTGACGAGAGCTATCGTCTGGAAGATAAAAAACTGGAGCGTATCTCATGAAGATAGAGATCTCATCATTGATCTACAATATCTCAATGATTTTGCTGGTGATCATTGTTTCATTTATCGTGACAAAATTTGTCGGAAGATTTTTCGAAAAGGAAGAGATCCCAGAAGAAGAGATGAAGAAAGCAAAAGAGAAGAAAAAATAAACGCTTCTATTTTGCTTGCGCGATCAATACCCCTTCGATCAACTTATCAATATCTCCATCGAGAATCCCATCCACATTGGAAAACGGCTGATTGCTTCTTGTGTCTTTGACCTGCTGGTAGGGTGCGAGGACATAGGAGCGGATCTGATGTCCCCAGCCGATCTCACTTTTTTCAACACCATCTATTTCCGCCTGTTTTTTTGCCATCTCGTATTCATAAAGTCTTGATTTGAGCATCTTCATCGCAGCGGACTTGTTTTTGTGCTGGCTACGGTCATTTTGACACTGTACGACGATACCCGTGGGCTCGTGGGTGATGCGGATGGCAGATTCGGTTTTGTTGACGTGTTGGCCTCCTGCACCGGATGCACGGTACGTATCGATACGGAGGTCTTTGTC
>JANTGA010000097.1 GCA_024763175.1 Sulfurovum sp. | reverse complement strand
TCATAGATCCCAAAGATTGATCCGACACTGAGATCCACATCGATAAGGCTGGAGCCATCGAGAGGATCATAGGCGATGCAGAGTTCACCTTCAGGATTGAGGATGTCCTCTTCCTCTTTCTCTTCGCTGGCAATTGCCTTGACAAGGGAGAGATAAGAAAACTCTTCCGCGATGATCAAGTCACTGATGATGTCAAGTTTGAGTTGGATATCGCCTGACTGATTGGATTGGCTGGAGTAGTCTGTATCCTCATTGGTAATTGCCTCATGGATACGAAATGCAGATTTCTGTATCGCTTCGAATATAGGTTCTAGTGTGCGCACTATATCTCCTTTGCATTCTTTTTGATCCAGGAAATGATCTCTCCTGTATGATTAAGGTTGAGCAGTGTTAATGCCTCAGGGATAGGGTAGTGTGCCGGATCGATACTCTCGTCGATTGCCATCGCTTCACTACACGCAAAATAGCTCTCTTCTATCGCATTGCGAAAAATGGCAATTCTGGGAAGGGGCAGTGTCTTGAGCCCTTCAACGAGCAGATAGTCAAAGTCACCCAGCATATCAACAATTTCATCCAGTGTTTTTTCGCGTTGTGAAAAATAGGTCGTTCTCGTGGGAGAAGTGACGACTACTTCCGCGCCTGTCTGAGAAAACTTATAACTATCCTTTCCCTCACTATCAAATTGTGCCTTATCTTTGGGATCATTTTTGATAATGGCTACTTTGTAGTCCCGGATCAGCTCTTTTGCGATTTTTTCAATCAGTGTCGTCTTGCCACTATTGGACGGACCGGTAAAAGCGACGGCAAATCTCTTCTTCACATCTCCCCTTCATCTTGAAATTGGCAAATTATACATCAATATTTATTGAAGCTATGTTAAAATCTATCGGAAATAGAAAGAGGAAGGATGATAATGCTCAAACAACTACTTTTAGTGGGAGCGGTAATACTCTATGCCGGTTGCAGTTCAAAAAATGAAGATGCAATGGAAAAATCTTTTGAGAAGGTCATTGATCGTGGTACTCAAATGCAAAAAACGGAAAAAATTAAAATTATTCAAAATGATGAAGTCAAAGTATTTCTGCTTGCATCCTACCTCAACGGAGAAGAGTCCGCAGCCGAGGAGGATGATACAATAAACGAAAAATTTGTTGTCGGCCTCTACTTGATCGATGATGGAAATATGACGCGAGAGGGCTTGATCAATGCTGATCAAAATCTAACGATCAATATTCCGTATCCCGAGAGTGATAAAAAATTTACAGATGAGGAAAAGATGAAGAGAAAACAGGGGATGGACAAGCTGCCGACAACTGTAAAAAAACTCTCCTCCGGTGATCCATTGCTGAAAAATATACCGATGATTAACTCCTGGAGCACTTACTATTATGTTGAGTTCCCGCCTACGCCCAAAAAACAGTTTTCATTAACGTATCAAAATAGAATATATGGTAAAAAACCGATGCCAATGCTTCCTGCTGTACCAAAAACAAAGCAGCATAAAAAACATACCGAGAAAGCGGGATCTCAGACTGACAGTAGTCTAACACCTCAATATTATCAATATCGATTGAACTTTACAAAACAGCCGAAATACCTTTACGGCAGTCATAAAAAATTGTTTTAGCGAAAGCCATCTGTTTTGGATGGGAGGGTCAACACCTTGATATAGTTTGATATTCTGGTGGAAATTCCCAGCTTATTGATATAGATGATATAGTTGACCAGTACTTTTTTACCATACTCTCTGGCTTGGATATTATCAATTTTCTCCATACTGAGATAGGGTTCGTAGTTTCCTTTTCTGAAATAGTCTGGCTTTTGAAGCAGCCTTTTGGTGAAACCGATTCCGGCATTGTAAGCATAGGCAATAAAAAGTGGATGATAGAGATAGCCGGTGAGATAGTCGAGATGATGATTGGCGTAGATGATCGCTTTGTGGGGATTGAACATTTCATCCAAGTCAATTTTTTCACCCCGCTCTTTGGCAATATGCTTGACAAGAAACGGCATAATCTGCATCATTCCCAGTGCAAATGAGCGCGAAACTGATGCAGGTACAAAGCGACTCTCCTGTCTGGCAATCGCGTAGATAAGAGCCTGTCGCACTTTGGGAAATCGCTCCATCAACGTACGATAAGGCATAGGGTAATAGATGTTTTTTTGATGTGATGCCTCGGTCTTGATATAGGTATAGACACCGATAGACTCTTCTGTCTCGTAGTCATTGGCAAGCGCAGTGAGGTTTGTTCCCGGCTTGAAAAGCTTCTTTTTGATACGTGCCCACTGGATAGGATCCTGTTCACTGTAGTAACGGAGATTTTTTTTCGGAAGTCTGGGCGTCATCGTTTTGGGATATCTGATGTGCATCTTGTCTCTGGCGACGAGTGTATAGAGGTTCACATCCCAGCTTGTGAGCAGAAGATGCAGATATGCTTTCTTTTGAGTAGTCAGATAGAGCCAAAAGCTTGCCTTATCGGCATCTATCTGTTTTGTTGCAGAGCGTCTTGCTTTTTCGAAATGTCTGATGGCACGTTGCTTGTGACCCTGCTGAAGCTGTCTGATCGCTTGGTTGAAGTATTTTTGAGATGAGATTTTTGCTAGCCAGGCTTCTCTCCCCTGTTTGCTTGGTGCTTTTTTAGCTCTTTTTGAATGGCTTCCTGGATTGGACCCTGTTTTTTTTCTATAGGAGCTCCGGATCTTCTTGTTGATGGCATTGGCCTCTTTGATGATCTTTTTCGCCTGAGATGAGGTACAGTTTCCCTGGCAGAGAAAACGCCAGATGTAGTAATCCTTTTCCACGCTTTTGGGCATCTGATGTATCTGTTTGTAGGTGAAGCTCCTGCCCTGGATGACAGAAGAGAGGAGCAGGAGAATCGAGAGAACCGACAGAAACAGCCGCACCCCTTACCCCAGGAAAAGCCGCATCATAAAGACATCCAAAAACTGCAACGCCAAAAGAATCACAATCGGTGAAAGGTCTATGCCTGAGAAGACAACAAAGGGGAGTTTTTTTCGCACGAAGTCAAAAGCAGGTTCTGTCAGCCGATAGATCATTTGTACAAGCTGATTGTAGGGGTCTGGGCGGATAAAGCTCAGAACCGCAGCGATGATAATGATCCAGATATAGACATTGATAACAGTATGCAATAGTTGTACGATAGCAAATAAAAAAGCATTCATGAGGCAAGCTCCAAAAGATAAGATTTGATATGAGGGTAGAGATCACTGAGTTCGGGACCGTGGTCTGATCCAGTGAGAAGTATGCGTAGCGGCTTGAAGAAATAATCACCTTCGAGCCCACTCTCTTGTAAAAGATGACTTGTGAAAGCATCAAAGGTCTCTATCGGTGCAGATTGGGCGATGAGTTTTTCAAGTATCCTCATCTGTTCTCCCCACGCTCCACTGAAATCCTTTGGAGAAAAGATGGTTTTGATCTTTCTCTCCAATTCATTGATAGTACTGGCTTCTTCCAGGTAGATTTTGGCCAATTTTCCGATATCGGCATCGGCAAAGCCGAAGAGTGCAGAGAGTCTCTTGTCGTCCATGCGTTTCAAATGCTCTCTGTTCAAAAAGCGCAACTTGTCGATATCGAAACGTACAGGCGTTTTGGAGATCGTCCCCAGTGTGAACCACTTGAGAGCATGGGGAAGTGTGAAGATCTCTTCAGGCGTTTTGTTGCCCAGAAGCAGCAGATAGTTGATGATAGCATCAGGGATGAATCCCTCCGAAAAGAGCCACTTGACGGAACTGGTGGCATCACTTTTGCTCATCTTGTTGTCTTCTGCATCGAGAATAATAGGCAGGTGTGCATAGGCAGTTTCCGCATCGTAGCCCAAAAGCTGTTTGATGTGTATTTGCCTGGGTGTACTACTGAGGTGCTCTTCGCCGCGAATGATAAAGTCGATACCGGTCAGCATATCATCACAAGCGCTTGCAAAGTTGTGCGTGGGGGTACCGTCTGCTCTGAGAATGACGAAACTGTCAACCTCCTGAGGTGAAGTTTCGATATCGCCATGGATGAGGTCGTGATAGACGATGGAGGCTACGGGTTTTTTGAGGCGGATAACAAAGGGTGTTTTCTCCTCTTTGAGTCTTTCAAGTTCGCCACTTTTCATTGTTTCGCAGCGTCCGCTATAGTGATAGGCAACTCTGTTCTGTCTGGCTTGTTCGCGATCTGATGCCAGCATGTCAGGTGTGCAGGTGCAGACAAATGCCTTACCCTCTTCAAGGAGCCTGATCGCCAGTGTTTGGTGCATATGCAGATTTTCACTCTGATGATAAACGTGATCGTGCGGCAGGGCAAATTTTTCCAATATCTGCAATATCTCGGTATCTTTTCCTTCGATATTTTGCTCTTTATCACGATCTTCGATCCGAACAATAAACTGTTCATCTCTCTGTTTGGCAACGATATAGTTAAAAAGGGCAACTCGCAGCTGCTCTATATGCATATCTCCTGTAGGAGAGGGTGCAAATCGTAACATTCTGACTCCATCTGATAGTTATAGTTGGTGTATTATAGAGTTTTTTTCTGAAAATTCGGGGCAGCCAGAAGGAGAAAAATCTGGACGCGTTCTGTGATATGGAACACTTTTATGATAAGATTGCACGAATGAGAATAAAAATGAAGGCAAGCAATGAAAATCAATCTCATCATGATCGACAAAAAAGGTAAAGATCAGATCTATGCGCCGCTGGTCGAGCACTTCAGAAAAATGACGAAGACGTTTGCCGAAGTGACCGTCATTGAGCTTTTCAACAAGGAGATCTCCCGTGCACAAGAGGGTTCACCTCTCGTCGCAAAAAAGAGTTATACGCGAGCCTTTGAAAAGTACCTCACCGGAGCGTATACGATCGCACTTGACCCCTCTTCCAAAGAAGTTGATAGTTTTGAATTTGCAGAATTGCTTAAGGATAAGAGAGTGATAAACTTCTTCATTGGCGGCGCACACGGGCTTGAGACGAGTTTTTTGACACAATGTGATGCCGCAATATCATTGGGTAAAATTACACTTTCACATAAATTGGTGAAAGTGGTGTTGATGGAACAGCTCTTCAGGGGTTTGGCGATCAATCATAACCACCCATATCATAAATAAAAAATAGGGATGAATGCGATGCTTAGTACAACAGAAATAGAGAGTTTTAGAACACAGCTGGAGGAGCGAAAAGCACAGATTGTGAAAAACCTTAACGGAACCAGCCTGGAGATGAATGGGATGAGAAATCTTGAATTGAAAGATGAAGGTGATCATGCTTCCGTTTCTGCCAGAACAGCCGTGGATAGTGCTATTATGGAGCAACAGCGAAAGGAATTAGCAGAAATTGACCTTGCTTTGGATAAAATAGCTCAAGAAATTTATGGCATCTGTGAAATGTGCGAAGAGCCGATAGGAATTGCAAGACTGACGGTAAAACCATACGCACGTTTTTGTATCACTTGTCGAGAGATAACTGAGAAAGAGCACAATTAGCAAAGGATCGCTTATGCGGATAGGTCTCTATTTTGTTTTTGCCCTGATACTGACGGGGTTGACCGGGGCATATATACACTCACTCCATTTTGGAAATCATATTCAGAAAATCATGGGTATTGATGTCAATTTGCCTATTGCTGCATGGTTTATCCTTCCCATGCTGATACTTCTATTTTTTACGTTGCTGCATATGATGTATTACAGTATGGTTTCATACTTTTCCAAAAAGAAATGGCAGCACGATGCTGCAACATTGCAGGATGCACTCTACTGGTCACTGCTCAAAGAGCCAAAGGAGCACAAATACCTAACCAAAGGGATCAGAAACAGTGCCAAACTGCTCTCCAAGTCAACGATTGAGGTGACAGGGACAGTCGAAGGGGTTTCTGAAAA
>JANTGA010000096.1 GCA_024763175.1 Sulfurovum sp. | reverse complement strand
TTCGTCACATCTATAAATATTGTTTCTTGCCACACCACGGTTAACGATATGATGAAAGCCATCCAAATCTAACCTTGGTCTTCTTGCCATACTCTACTCCTTTGTTTTAGCCTTTTATTGCTTTATTTTTGGTTTGTGTTCCAGCCCTAAGGTTTTATTGCAAAATTCGGGTTCAAATAAATTATGATACAATAGAGAAAAACAGCACCAAGGAGAAGTAATGGCCGCACTGAGAAACGACGATCTTCCCTATTATAGCTATGATGACTATATTCAGTGGGAGGGAGAATGGGAGCTGATAGACGGGATCGCCTATGCGATGTCTCCTGCGCCGGTGAAGCGGCATCAGATGCTATGCGGATATATCTTTAGTGAGATTATTTCTCAATTAGATCAATGTTTGGCGTGCGAAGTCCTCATCGATGCAGACTGGAAGATCGACACGACGACTATCCTGAAGCCCGATGTGGCAGTGGTATGCCGCGATAAGAACCCCAAACATATCTCCAAAACCCCGGAGATTATCTTTGAAGTCATCAGTCCCTCTACTGCCAAGAAGGATGAAGGGTTGAAATATACGATCTACGAAGAGGAGGGTGTCCGCTACTACATCCTCATCTACCCCGATGATCTGGTAGCAAAAATATATCATTTGAGCGAGGGAAAATATCGGAAAATCGGGGAGTTTGACAGTGAAACAGCAGACTTTGAGGATATTGCCTGTCCATTCTCTTTTGACTTTGATGTGATTTTCAAGCGTTTCAGATAACACTATCGTTCGGTACAAGGCGCCGCCCTCTTTTCGTCGAAGGTTTTTGTCGATACCAATATCGTTATCGATATTCTTTTAGGTAGAGAACCTTTTGTGCAAGATGCAGTGATGGTTTATAAGTTGTGTGAAAACAATCCTATAGAGGGATATATCATTCCAATTACTGTCAATAATATCTTCACAGTCTCAGAGTGTGGGAACCAGAGGAGCGCATAAAAAACAAGAGATGTTATCAAGAATAGATCGATTGACCGCTGCTGTGATCGTATTGCCCGAAGAGTATGCTATAATCTCGTAAAAAAAGATAAAATAATGAAAAACGAAGACCATATCGCTCTCTTCATAGACAGCGACAATATCAGCTACCATGCGATCGAAGGGATACTCAGTGAGCTGAGCAAATATGGGATCGTCAATATCCGCCAAGCCTATGGCAACTGGACCAAGGACAACCTCAAAAACTGGGAGTCCATACTTTTGGAATATGCCATCAAACCGATCCAGCAGTTTGACTATACCAAAAACAAGAATGCAACCGATATCCTGATGACGATCGATGCCATCGATATGCTGCATACCAAAAAGATTGATGCCTTTGCCTTCGCGACCAGTGACAGTGACTTCACCCCTGTCGTGATGCGTGTCCAGGCGGAGGGGATCAAAGTCTTTGGATTTGGGGAGAAGAAGACGCCCAAGCCCTTCATGGCAGCCTGTTCACAGTTTATCTTTACTGAAAAGCTGATGAAACACAAAGAGGATAAAGGAAACGGCCATGAGCCGGCCAAAGCGCTATCGGAGCGCAAAAGCAGCAAAGAGATGCGCGGTGATACGTGGCTGGTCAATATCCTGCGTACCGCCGTCGAGCAGACGATGGATGAAGATGGCTGGGCAAACCTCGCCGAAGTCGGTGCCTATATCGGCAACAGCTCCTCCTTTTCGCCGATCAACTACGGCTACAAAAAGCTCAGCAATCTCATCAAAGCCACGGATCTTTTTGACATCTATTTAGACGAAGAGAGCAAGCTGATGAGTATCAGAGATAAGCGATTTAAGCCGGCACTGTTTGAGAGAAACTGATCAATCCTCATCCCCGGAGGCACCCGGAAACTCTCCTTTGACCAAACCTGCCTCATGGAGAAAAGGCGAAGGGATAAAATCGAGCTTTTTGATACGATCTCTCTTGGCCAGTGAAAGATAGAGTTTGTCTTTGGCTCGCGTCACAGCCACATAAAAAAGACGCCGCTCCTCTTCAATACTCCCCCCTTTGCTCATCAGCTTGCGATTGGGAAATCTACCATCCATCAGATCGACGATATAGACTTCACTAAACTCAAGCCCCTTGCTGGCATGAACCGTCAGTAGATTGACACCTTCTCCCTCACTCAGCTCACTTCCGCCCAGTATCATCGCATTGACAAACCTCTGCAGCTCTTTGTAAGGTCGGCTGAGATCCAGAAGAAGCCGGGCTTTTCTGAGGATACGATCCTGTGAAAGCCTTTTTTTCTCCTCGTCGATTTCACCGCTTTTGAGTTGTGCACGCTGGGTGGAGAGTCTGTCTACGACATCTTTATAGAGCTTGGATTCGATGGCTTTTTGGAGGATCGTTCCGGGGTTTTTGCTCTGCTTGACTGATCTGAGGAAATGGTAGTACTCTTGAAAGAAAAAGAGTCCATCCTGACTCAGACGAGGGTGTTTGAGCAGGGGGTGAGCCCGGATCTCTTCGCTCAGGCTGAGTTTGGCAAATCGGCTGATGGAACCGATCTCCAGATCATCATCAAAAAGTCCCAGTTGGATATTTTTATGGGGATTGAGCTTGGGGAGGTCAAAGAGGCGGGGAGAGAGTGCACCCCTGATCAAATCACCCTCCCCGAAATGGACGAGACAGTGAAAAAACTCCTTTGCCAATGCGGAACCAATCCCCCTGGCATAGCTGAAAATATGGATGAACGCCATCATATCTTTGGGATTGACCAGGAGTGCCAGCAGGTCAAGGAGAAATTTGATCTCTTTGGCTTCAAAAAAACTGGTACCGCCTTTTCGCTTGCAGGGTGTGCCCAACTCTCTCAGGCTCGCCTCGATACCATCTGCACTGGCATTGTTCCGGAAAATGACAGCGATCTGATCGTGTGGAATATGTGTCTCCTTGATCATATGTGCTATGGCTTGATACTGGTCAAAAAGCTCTTCATAGATGAGAAGACGCGGCGGATGATGCCTACCGACACGCCCTACTTCCAATTTCTTGGGGTAGATACGCTCATTGCGCTCAATGACCCGGTTTGCCAGAGAGAGGATGGGCGCAGTAGATCGGTAATTTGTCTTGAGGGTGAAGACATTTGCACCCGGGTAGCGCTTGGCGAAGGTACTGATATTTTTGATATTGGCACCGTTGAAGGCGTAGATACTCTGATCATAGTCACCGACACAAAAGAGTGAACGCGGCTTGAGCGTATCGATCAGCGCACCCTGCAGGGTATTGGTATCCTGATACTCATCGACAAGCACTTCCTCGAAAGGGATCGCACTCTCCTCCAGATATGCCTTTATCCACAGCAAGAGATCATTGAAAGAGACAAAACCATACTCTCTTTTGACGACTTCAAACTCATCGATAATATCCATATAGATATCCATCAGAGGCTTATGATCAGGATAGCGCTCCAGAAACCATACATCAAAACCATCCAGTGAAGCATTTTGATAAAGCGTGTACATCTCATAGAGATAGAGGGAGGAGAAGGGTTCTATGTCAAAGTTCAGCCGTTTAAAGTTACGTTTTTCGTAGAGGCTGCGAAAGAGTGTCTTGAGTTCACCGGGCTGCTTGAGTGCGACAGTGGGGTAACGTTCTTTCAGCCAACGATAACTGACTGCATGAAAAGTGCCGGATTCTATCCTGCTGACGATGGACTTGGGAAAAAACCGTTCCAGTCTTGCGACCATCTCTCCGGCTGCTTTGTTGGTGAAGGTCAGCAGCAGTATCTTGGAGGGATCGATGCCACTATGGAGCAGATAGGCTATACGCCCTACGATCGTCGATGTCTTGCCCGTCCCGGCACTGGCGATGATGAGGTTGTGCCCCAGAGAGGCTTTGGCAGCACTCAGCTGCTCAAGGTTGAGTGCACTCAGGGGCATTGGTCAGTTTTGGCCAATGATATAGTAGGTTGGTTTTTCGTCTACTTTTTGGAGAGAGACTTTATATTTCTCTCTCCAGTTTTTGACAACGCTTCTGAAGGCTTCGATCGTCTCTTCTGAACTATTCTCTTCACACTTTATCTTGAGAAAGGGGTGTGAATTTGAAAGTGCAATGATGCTGTTGTAATGAGAAAGTGCATCCTTCAGGCTCAAAAGATGCTTGGAGAAGTGATCAAAGCCGGGAGTGTTGGCTACAGCTTCTTGCATCTGTGCCAATGTCTGTGGAGTGACTGGATAGTCGAGCTGGGTCAATAGCGCTTCGGGTGTTAAATGAATATGCATACAATTCCTCTAAAAAAGTGTTTGGGGGGTTTCCAGCTTTGACAAAAGATCTTTATAATGGGTAAGATTTTGAAAAGCTTTTTCATATCGCCATCGCAAAACGAATTCAATAATTTTATTTTTCATTACCGGCTCGATCGTCTCACCTCTTCCGAAATATCCCAGCGAAATATTTTTTGCTTTTTTCTTCCCGTTGGCATCCGGTTCATAGGTGATGGCGATCACTTGAACATACTTTCCTTCTCTGACGGTGGCAAAATCTTCCTCTTTCAGGCTGATACCGCTGAGATTCATCGCTTTGTAGAGAAATATCGTACTGAAATCCGGACATTTCTCATATATCTTCAACGACTCATAGAGGGTATTGACTCTTCTGATATTGTCTTGACGGATCGCATCTGACTCCTTGTCGATTGTCGGCGATACCGCAGCAGGCTCTTCCTCGGGAGGTGGTACTGGCGTTGCTGCGTCAGGATGTTCTTTTGCCTTTTCATTTTTGGGTGCAGGCATCGAATCGGAGACAGACAAAGATACCGCTCTCTTCTGCGCAATCTTTTCATCCAGTTTATCGGCCAATGCTTTGAGTCTTTCCGTATTGTACGACAATCTCTCCCCTTTCCTACACAAGAGATACTATTCTCTCGTATAAATATTTGTTAATATAATAACAAAAAGATGATTGTCAAAAACTTAATGCGGCACGAATCGATGCCCTTAATCATCTTTTGGATAAAATACTACGAAAAAAGAGGTATCGGTTTGGACTATTTACAAATAAAAGGCGGCAAAAAACTCAAGGGGCGAGTCACAATCAGTGGCGCAAAAAATGCTGCATTACCAGTCATTGCGGCAACCATACTGAGTGACCGAGATGTTACGCTGACCAACCTCCCTGATGTCGTGGATATCCGCACGCTGCTCAAACTTCTGGCGATACTCGGCGGTAGTGTGGAGCATGAAGGAACCACAGCCACGATCAACAATGCGACAATCAACTCTACCAAAGCAGTCTATGAAATCGTTTCGCAAATGCGTGCCTCCATTTTGGTGCTGGGGCCGCTTCTGGCACGTTTTAGCGTTTGCGACGTCAGCCTTCCCGGAGGCTGTGCGATCGGCCAGCGCCCTATCGACCTTCACCTCAAAGCACTCGAAGCAATGGGTGCAAAGATAGAGATCAGAGGGGGCTATGTCCATGCTGAAGCACCCGAGGGACTGCACGGCGCGAAGATTATCTTTGACAAGATTACAGTGGGCGGTACAGAAAATATCATTATGGCGGCGGCACTCGCGAGAGGAGAGACCAAGATCATCAATGCCGCAAAAGAGCCTGAGATTGTACAGCTTTGTGAAATGATACGTGATGCAGGCGTTGCGATAGAGGGGATTGGCAGCAGCGAACTGACGATACAGGGCACAGACAGAAAACCACTCATCTTCCAGACGACAGAGATCATCCCCGACCGCATTGAGGCGGGTACCTACCTCTGTGCCGGGGCGATCACCAGGTCTGAAATAACGCTTAAACATGTAAATCCTGAGCATATTCGTGCCTCTATCAACAAACTTGAATCTATGGGATGTACGTTTACAATCAAGGATGATGAGATCATCATCCACCCTGCCCAAAGACTTAAGCCCGTCGATCTGGTGACGATGGAGTATCCGGGTTTTCCGACAGATATGCAGGCACAATTTATGGCGGTAGCCGTCATGGCAGACGGAGAATCGATGATCGAAGAGAGACTCTTTGAAAACCGCTTTATGCATGTCAGTGAACTCAATCGTCTGGGTGCAGATATCTGGCTCAAAGGAAATATCGCCGCCATACGTCC
>JANTGA010000095.1 GCA_024763175.1 Sulfurovum sp. | reverse complement strand
TACAAGCCGGCGCAGCAGCGTTGGTTTCCTTATCGTTTCATGCTTTTGGATCTGGGTGCGGCAACACTCGCTGTTTTGGGGGCTTATCTTTGGTTTGTTGAGATGCCCCCCTCACTGCTGCGCTCCTATGTGATGCTCTTGATCGCCTGGCTGTTGCTGTTGCTGGGGGTGGAGTTATTGAGTTTTGAATTTTTGGCTTTTGTCATTTTCCTGCTGCTGGCACTCTTCCCGATGTTGACTCTCTCGTTGAGCTTTTGGTTTTCTGTAACAGGTGTCTACTACATCTATCTGCTGCTCCACTGGAGTCGTGTCGCCGGGGGTCTCTGGCAGAATAAGTGGGTGATGTCTCTCTCCTCCATTCCCATTGGGATCTTTGTGCTGATGCTCCCTGTGGTACACGGATTTTTCGGGATCACTTCGGGATGGCAGCTCCTGGCACCGCTGCTCTCACTTCTCTTTGTGCCATTTTATCCCTTGGCGATGATACTGCACGCGATCGGATGGGGAGCACTCTTTGATAGTGGATTGCAGCAGCTCTTTTCGTTGCCTTCGGGGTACAGGGAGCACACTTTGACACTCTGGGCAGTGGCAGGCTACGGCCTGCTTTCTCTCGGGGCAATGCGGAGCCGCATTTTGTTTGGAGCGACCTTGACAGCGGCACTACTCTATCTCTCCTATCTCTTTCTCTTTGTCCAAAATATAGCATAGTCGCAGCCCATAGAGAAAAATCGCCCAGGAGATATAGATCCAGAGAAAGAAAAAAAGCAGGATGCTGATGCTGCCATAAACGCTGGTGTATGTTTGGTTGCTGGTGACATAAAAGACAAAACCACTCTTGGCCAGATACCAAACCATCGAGGCGACAAACGAGCTGAGCAAAGCAGCGACCTTGGAGATCTTTTTGTGTGCGGAGAGTTGATAAGAGATATAGAACATACCCCAGATGACCAGAAAGGGAAAGAAAAAATAGAAATGAACAGCACTGGTGATATCGTTTGTGTCAAGATAGTGCCGGATCATTGATGAGAGATAAAAAGAGCTGCCCAGCATCATAGGAACGATGATGATCAGGCCTGTGTACGTCTTGAGTGCTTCCCAGACTGTCCGTTTTTTGGTTTCAAAAATATCATTAACAACATAATCATAGTCTTTAAAAAACATAATAGCCGCGATAAGCACATAAGCGACCCCCATCATTCCAAGCTTTCCGGAATTGGCGACAAACTCATCGATATATCCCATAATCTCTTTGGAATCTGTGGGTAAAAAATTTTCGAAAAGCCAGCTGTGAACCTGTTCATAGAGAGCATTAAAGAGAGGCATAGAGGTAAAAACCGCCAGGAGAATAACCAAAATAGGGATAATGGCAAAGAGTGTACTCCAGCTCAGGCTCGAGGCATAATACCCCAGGCGATTATCAAAGAGTGCTTCAAAAAAATCATGGACTAAAATATAGTAGAGCTTTCGTTTGTCCGGAGACTCAGACTCGGCTTGCATCTCTATGCTCCGGCAGGCCCATCTTGCCCGGATTGAGAATATTGTTGGGGTCAAAAGCCCGCTTGATCTCTCTGAAGAGTTGCAGTTCGAGCGGATTGAACGCGATCTCCATAAAGGGTGCTTTGCTGGTACCGATACCGTGTTCGCCGCTGAGGGTACCGCCCATCTCAACAACAAGCTCAAAGATCTCTTCGATCGCACGATGACCATCCTCGAGCTCTTTTGGCTTGCTGCCGTCCACCATCACATTGACATGGATATTGCCGTCACCCGCATGACCGAAGCAGGGAACACTGAAGCCATACTTTTCTCCGATGGCATAGATGCGCTTGAGTGCTTCGGGGAGCAGACTGCGCGGCACAGAGATATCTTCGTTGAGCTTCTTGCTCCCAAAGATAGTGATAGAGGGAGAGGCGTTCCGTCTGGCATACCAGAGCTTGTCGCGAGCTTCGCCATCTTCGGCGATGACGAAACCCTGTGCACCATTCTCGCGGAAGGAAGCTTCGAGTATTTCGAGCTGGAAGTCAACCTCCTGGCTGACATTGCCATCGACATCTCCGATCAGCAGTGCACCGGCACTCTCGGGGAGTTCGACCCCCAGTTTTTCTTTGAGTGCCTGGACGACGAGGCTGTCAAGAAACTCCATTGCGACAGGATTGGCACCTGATGCGAGAGACTTGAAGACAGCATTCATAGCATCTTCGACAGAGGGAAAGATCCCCATATATGCTTTGGTAAATTTCGGCTTGGGGATCAGCTTGAGTGTGATTTCTGTCAAGACTGCCAGTGTCCCTTCGCTGGCGATCAGGATCCCGGCTACATTGTAACCTGCGACATCCTTGATCGTGCGCTTGCCTGCGCGAATGATGTCGCCATTGGGACGGACAGCACGCAGCGCCATCACATAGTCCTTGGTGATGCCGTATTTGGCTGCGCGCATACCACCGGCATTTTCACTGACATTTCCGCCCAGTGTGGAGTAGGCTTCACTGGCTGGATCCGGCGGATAAAAGAGGCCCAGCTCTTCTGCTGCTTTCTGCAGGTCCATATTGACGACACCCGGCTGGACAACGGCGACCATATTTTCCATATCGATTTCGAGGATTTTGTTCATATGCCTCTCCATTGCCAGCGTAATGCCACCATTGGCAGGCAAAGCACCGCCGGTGAAGCCTGAGCCTGCGCCGCGCGGAGTGATCACGATGCCGTGATGGTTGCAGTAGACCAGGATGCGGCTGACATCTTCTTCGCTGCGAGGGAAGACGACGGCATCAGGCTCGAAGCGGGTACGCGTCGCATCATAGCTATAGGCGATAAGATGAGCCTTGTCACTATAAACATTCCCTTTCCCGACAATTTCCTGAAAAGTCTGGATATGCTTTGGATCTATCATCGAATTGTTTTCATCAGTTGATAATAGGTTCCGCTTGCTTCTCTGGAGAACCAAGCTGCTTTGATCTTGCCCAATCTCATATAAAAAGGAAACTGGCCTTTGGCAGGCAGCCCGCTTATACTCTTTTCAGAGACATAGCGTCTGCTGATAGGATCATAGAGCAGAGCCTTGTCTCGCTGGACGATGTAAACCAGCCCGACTTGATACTCATTGGCAAATTTTTGAAGATTTTTCTGTGTAGGATACTGATCCCCCTCCTGAGAGAGAAACATCGCATAGAGATCCGGATGGATCCAGTTTTTGTTGGCAGAGCCTGTGATTCTGGCGTAGGTATTGGCATCGGGTGCCAGAAGCAGGATATTGTTGTAGAGATAGCCGCCGATTACTTTGTCCTGCGTGCGTACTTTCGGTTTGACGGCAGGCAATTCATCATGGTGTATCGGTTCGTTTTTGATCAAAGTCCCTTTGATACCTCCGTCAAATCTCAGATAGCTTGTAATGGCTTGGAGCTCTTCACCAAAATTATGTATGACGACACCGCTCATCCCTTTGGCAGGAAAACCGTGCGTCAGTGTGATAGTCTTATGCTTGACTCCGGCAATCGTGCTCTGGACTGTCGGAGGATAAAAATCTGCCATCAGAGGTACCAGAGAGACGAAAAAAGCAACTAGCAGTAAAATAATACGCATATAAATCCTTTGGTTCAATCAGTAGTGTTTATGATAAGATTATACTTGATGTAGATTAAAAATCTATTATTCCCCAAGATAATTAGCCATCTTTTGCTATAATGCCTCACTTTAATGGCGGGGCTGCCCGGAAGGCGGTCCCACATCAAGATGGGGAGCAGTATGAAAATCCTGGTTTTATGTTTGATTCTGCTGTCATCAGTATGGGGTGCCCGGATTGTCGAGTCGTACTGGCTGGAGGGGCAGGTATTTTCTCGCTATCTCGAAGAGCGTGATATCCCGTTGGGATTGCTTCAGCGTATCGATGAGGAGGACAAGAAGTTCTTGCTGGAGATACAGAGCGGCGAAAAGTTTTATGAGCTTTTTGACGAAGCGGGCAGATTGCTTCAGGCGCTTATCCCTATTGGAGAGGAGATGCAGATTCAGGTTGTTCGAGAAGCGGATAGCGGCATCTACTCTTTCGACATAGTACCGATCGTTTTTGCCGATCACGAGCATCAAGCTGTCATCCCAATCCAATCCAATCCGCATAGCGATATCATGCAGGCGACCAACAACATCAGGCTGGCAGATAAAATCGATCGCTTTTTCAAGCACACTGTTGATTGTCGAAAACTGCAGAAAAATGACACGATGGCAATTGTTTATACCCAAAAAGAGCGCCTGGGCAAACCTCTCGGTTCACCAAAAGTCAAAATAGCGATGATGGAGACAGGCGCAAAAAAGCAATTCATTTATGCCGACAAAAGTGGTATACCCTGCAAGAGCAGTACTAAAAAAGTAACGTATGACAGCCATGGCAATCCCGTCACCAAAGCAGAGATACGCAGACTCAAACGCAAACTTGTCTTCGGTATGCCCTTGAGGCATATTCGCATCTCGTCACGATTTTCATATAAGAGATGGCACCCGATACTGCATCGCTACAGGCCGCACCTGGGGGTGGATTTTGCTGCCAGGAGAGGAACCCCGCTCCTGGCAGTCAATGACGGAACGGTGATTTTCGCAGGACGCAAAGGCGGCTATGGAAAGGTGGTAAAGATCAGACATAGGGGCGGCTATGTCTCTCTCTATGCACACCAAAGCCGCATCCGTGCCAAAAAAGGCCAAAAAGTCAAAAAAGGCCAGGTGGTGGGATATGTCGGCAGTACGGGTCGCAGCACAGGACCTCACCTGCATTTTGGCCTCTACAGGCATCATCGGGCAATTGATCCTCTGCAGGTGCTCAAGAAAAAGAGCAGCGGACTGAAATCTTTTGTGACAAAAACCATCAGGATCAAGGGCGCCAAACGCAACAAGGCAAAGGTACTCAAGATGCTCAAGCATCCCGGAGAGAACTATAAGTGGGGCAAGGGTAAAACCTTTTGTCTCTCTAAAGAGCAACATAATACAGAAGGACTAAGCGATGAGCGATGATGTGATTCACTTGGCAGAGTCAAAGCTTCTGCTGGACGAACTGATACAGAAGCCGGATGATTTTGATGTTTATCATGAGTACGAGATCGCCAAAATACTCAAAGAGATTTATAATCAGGAGGGGTTGGAAGCCTTTCTCCTCTACGCACGGACGATTCCCGAGGAGTATCTGGGAGAAATACTCCTTGAGCTGCCGGAAAACATCAAGGATATTGCACTTCAGGAGCTCTCTGTCAGAAAATTGACAGATGTGGTTGATGAGCTTGATTCAGATGATGCTGCCGACCTGATGCAGGATATCGAAGAGATCGACAGTGACAAAGAGCAAAAGATTCTCTCCAGTCTGGACAAGGAAGACATAGAAGATATCAAGCGTCTCAAGCGATATGAAGAGGATGAGGCCGGCGCCATTATGCAGACGGAACTTTTTTCTGCACATCTTGACGAGAGGATCGGTGAGGCTGTCAAGCGTTTGAAAAAGATGAAAGAGGAAGAGGATCTGGACAATGTCCACCAAGTCTTTATCATTGATCAATTCAATATGCTGATCGGTGTTATTATGCTCGAAGATTTGATCACATTTGACTTTGAGAAGAAGTTCAGGGACTATTTTGACAAAACACATAAAATGATTCAGACAGTTAAAGGCAGTGATACCATCGATGAAGTGGTTCGTATCTTTTCTGACTATGATCTGGTCGTGCTGCCTGTCGTAGACGGGCACGGTGTATTGGTCGGCCGTATCACCTCCGATGACATCTATGATATCATGGAGGAGCAGGCAACAGACCAGATCTACAAAATGGCCGGGGTTGATGATGAGACGGAAGAGGATAAAGATATCAAATCGATCACCAAAAAACGCGGTATCTGGCTGGGTGTCAATCTCATAACGGCGATATTGGCATCACTGGTGATCGGTTTTTTCGATGAAACGATTCAAAAATATGTTGCCCTGGCAATCCTGATGCCGATCGTCGCTTCGATGGGAGGCAATGCAGGCACACAATCTCTGACGATTATGGTCAGGCAGATTGCACTGGGGGAGATGAGTTGGTCTGAAGCCAAGGATTCGATACGGCAGGAGATTGTCGTATCGTTTTTGAACGGATTGGTCTTCGCACTGTTGATGGGGATGATCGCTTTCTTTTGGTTCCACGATGAGAGATTGGGAATCGTGATCGCTCTGGCGATGGTGATCAATCTCCTGGCAGCCGGTTTTTTCGGTGCATTGATCCCTCTGGGACTCAGAAGAATCGGCACAGACCCTGC
>JANTGA010000094.1 GCA_024763175.1 Sulfurovum sp. | reverse complement strand
GTATTCAAGAGGTGTTTATGGGTTTTTGCTTATACGATGAACATTACACATAAAGAAATGGCATCAACCCTCAGGACCCTCAGACTTGTCTGAGGCAAAGCCCTATGCAGGTACATTCCTATCAAATGGACGCAAACAAGTTTGCGTGTCCTGAGGACTGGACCCTCAAACTCGTTTGAGGCAATGTTTTGTCAGAGTGATTTTTACACTATTTCTACAAACATTCAAGGGTGGTCGGGATGCCCTCCTCTCAACGAATATCACGCATAAAGAAATTGTATCAATCCTCGGGACCCTCAAACTTGTTTGAGGCAGTGTCCAAATCAGTCACATTCCTATCAAATGGACGCAAACAAGTTTGCGTGTCCTGAGGACTGGACCTTCAAACTTGTTTGAGGCGATGAGGTAGCAGGCTTAGAAATGATAAGAGATAGGCTATAATAGTAGTAGGAAGATGAGGATTTGGGGATGGCGGAAGTGATAAAAAGCGGAAATACTATCCCCATTGTGAACATTTATGTGCCAACGATAAAAAGGGGCTATTATGGGAACACTGATTGCGATGCATTATCCGACGAAACTGTTTTTGAAGGCGGCTGATCATACCTACGTGAAGTGCGGAACAGGAGAGAAAGCCTGGAGCTGCTGGGGTGGAAAAAAGGACGGTGACGAGTTGAGGCGAGCGGAAGGCAGCACCAAGCGTGCCGATAAGATCGCTCAGTCTGATGAAAGGGCTGGGATCACATGCTATCTGATCAATGGCGTCTGCCATCAGGCTGCCAACCGGATACTGCTTCCCGCAGGGATCACGGTCCGTGGTGCTCGCGGATACTCTATTTCGCAGGCACTCTTCGGGCCTTATGGGAGGATCGGTGTATGGCCGTGCAGGGCACCGTTTAGGAAGTATGGAGATGCGACAGGTGACTTGGACGACTGCATCGCCAAAAAATCCAAGGCACTCAACATCCAGAGGCGCTCCATAGATGACAAGGCCGATTGGCAATATATCCAGAAAGTTTTGCCTCTCTATGCAGAAGGGGAGAAGCTTGCCAGGAAGCGATCATTTGCTCCGGTAGATGCCCGCAATATGAATGTCGAACTCTTCTCCTTGATGGCAGATTTTGAACTAGGGCCGATGATGGGCAAAAAGCTCCGTTCGAGATTGAGAAAAGTACAAAAAAGAACAGAGATATCGATCGAAAAAGCTCAGGCCCAGATCGCCGTCAAGAAAAGCTTGAGAAGCAAAAAAGATATGTCAAGTATCAAAGCGTATGCAAAGAGATTTAACAAGATCACCACAGCATATCAGGACGAGATGGCCGATCTGTTGAGTGCAGAAGAGTATGAAACACTCTTCTCCCTCAAGCCCGATGAGCGTATCGTGCTTGCCGATCCTGATGTACTCAAAAGTGAATATGGCATCACTCTCAAATAGAGGGGTACGCAAGTGGATTATGGGGTGAAACTATCAGGCGAAGCGTATGACCAAAGAGTCGTCGCACTGCACGAAAATCTGCCCCCTGTTCTCTCTCCTGAAATGGAGAGAGAAGTGCGCCGCCAAGAGCTCGATGCGATGATCGACTATCGGCTCGGATGCGACTTCCCCAGAGAGAAACGGGAGCAACTGTGGAAAATACAGGAGGAGATCGAGAAGAAGCGCATATCTCTAATGTTCAAATATCTCTTCAAACGTCTTTTCAAAAAACCTTTTATCCATAGTGCCCAGAACCTTGCGGGATACCTGGTGGATGAGTATGCAAAGGTGCTGAGCCGCCAAGAGCTTGAAATGTTTTTTGGCAAAGAGGAGGTGAGTGACCCTGCCCTCCCCGTGGAGAGCGGCCACTTTTAATATTTGGAAATATAATGATAGATTCACACACTTAAAGGAGCGCATAAATGAAGAAAATATTATATGCAATATTGGCACTCACAGCAGCCATAGCCATTTGGCAGATGGATAGCGTGCCAAAGCTTTCCCAAAAGATCGTCGTGGTGTATGTCTCCGAAGATCAAGTCTTTTCAGAGCCTGTTTTGAAGGATTTTGAAAAGGAGACCGGTATCACTGTCAAAGCAGTGTATGATACTGAAGAGTCCAAAAGTACCGGCTCTATGAATCGTCTCATCGCCGAAAAGAACAATCCTCAGGCTGATGTCTATTGGGCGAATGAACCGATCCGCGCCGAAGTACTCAAGCAAAGAGGCATAGCAGCACCCTACGCCTCTCTGGAAGCCCGGGATATTCCCTCGGTTTTCAAAGACCCTGAGGGATACTGGACCGGATTTTCGGCCAGAGCCAGAGTTTTTGTGGTCAATGATCGCGTCAAAGAGAAACCAAAAACTATTTTGGCTTATATCGATCCTCGCTGGAAGGGAAAGTCGGTGATCGCCAATCCCCTCTTTGGTACGACGACCTCAGAGATAGCAGCACTCTTCACAATCTGGGGTGATGAGAGGGCAAAAGCCTTTATGGAGAAGCTGAAACAAAACGATGTGGCACTCTCGACCAGTAATGGCGAGAGTGCCGACTTCGTCGCTGCGGGCCAGTATGACTTCAGTCTGGTCGACAGTGATGACGCTGTCAATCGCAGCAGACAGGGTAAACCCGTCACGATGGTCTATCCTGACCAGGGAGCCAAAGAACCAGGATGCTTCATCGTACCCAATACAGTGATGCTGATCAAAGGCGCTCCTCATCCAGAACATGCTAAAAAACTGATCGACTATCTGCTCTCTCCCAAAACAGAGCGGAAATTGGCTTTTGCCGACTGTGCGCAGATCCCTTTGCATCCTAGTGTCCAGATCCCTCCGGAGCTCAAACCGATCGATGCGATCAAAGTGATGGAGGTTGATTATGCCGCTGTCGCGAAAAAGATGGTCGAGATCCAAGCTTTTCTGAAAAACTGGACGGGACTCTAGGCTACAAATGCCGCAGCTGCAACGACAGGTATTCCTCGGCTCTATCGTCGTCTTGCTGCTGATCGTGGGCCTGCTGCCTCTCCTCTCGATGCTTTTCAAGAGTATGATCATCGACGGACACTTCAGCTTGGAGGCTTACCGGGGTCTTCTGGCTTCCCGACATCAGTGGGTATTGATGCGGCACAGCCTGGCTCTCTCTTCCTGGGTGACACTGTTGACGCTTTTGGTCGGGGTACCGCTGGGGGTCATTTTGGGCAAGACAGATTTGCCTCTGCGCCGTACGTTTGCCGTACTCTTCGTCACTCCTCTGCTCATCCCCTCTTATATCGTCGCTGTCTCGTGGTTCGATCTGCTGGGCAGTGAAGGGCTGTTGGCCGATCTGCTGGGAAACCCTGTCGCCCAAATGACAAACAGCTTTCTCTTTAGCTTATCGGGCTGCGTTGCCGTACTCTTCACCATATTTTTACCCATTCCGATGCTGCTTACGATGATATTTTTGCGCACGATTGATCCCAGTCTGGAGGAGGCCGGGAGATTGGTCTCGGGATGGTTCGGTGTCTTGAAAGGGATTTCGATCCCTCTGATCTTGCCGGCTGTTTTGCTCGCTGCGATGCTGGTTTTTCTCCTCTCCTTTGGGGAGTTCAGCGTGCCGGCCTATCTGCGTTATGATGTTTTCCCTGTAGAGAGCTTCACTCAGTTCTCCGCCTTTTACCATTTCCAAGCCGCCACAGCCGCCGCTGTTCCGCTCGTGGCTGTCACGCTGCTCCTTTTGCTGGCGGAAGCCCTGTTTTTGCAGGAAAAAACCTATCCGCTGCGCCCCTCTGCCACAATCGGCCGATCTATGACGATCGCGCTGGGCCCCTATCGCAAAGGCGTATTTGTCCTGATCACTCTGCTGGGCTTCGTGATCGTCATCCTGCCGATCGTGGTCCTGCTGATCGAGTCAGCCGGTATGGATGCTTACAGGGAAGCGCTGGACCGAGCCGGTGGGAGTCTCCTGCACAGTCTCTATTATGCTGCGCTTGGGGCGACACTGCTGACTTTTGTCGGTTTTTTTGTCGGCTACTTGATCCATCACAGAACAGTGAGATACTGGCGCATGATCGATTCTGTCACGATTTTCCTTTTTGCGCTTCCCGGCACGGTGATCGGTATCGGCCTCATCAGTCTCTGGAATACCCCATGGACCAACTTCGTCTACGCAACGCCGATGATCATCATCCTGGGCTATCTGGCCAAATACACGGCACTCACCAGCCGCATCACCGCAGCCCAGTTGGCGCAGATTTCGCCCTCGATGGAGGAGGCAGCCCAAGTCGCGGGTGCTGGTTGGTTTCGGAGGATGGTGTTGATCGTGATACCGCTCTCCTGGCGTGCTCTTTTGGCCGGATGGATCGTGGGGTATCTCTTTTCGCTCCGCGACACGGAGATCACGATGCTGGTCTATCCGCCGGGTTATGAAACCCTGCCGGTGCGCATCTATACCTTGATGGCAAACGGATCACCACAGCTGATCGCTGCACTCTGTATCATCATGATCTCCGCGACACTCTTGCCTGCAGCCCTCCTCTGGATGCTTTATCATACGATGACAACAAAGGAGATCAAATGATGATCGTTACGATGGATGATGTCTCCAAAGCTTACAAAACAACAACGATACTGGATAAGCTCTCTCTTGGGATCAAAGAAGGAGAACGTGTCGTCCTGCTAGGCCCATCCGGCTGCGGCAAGACAACAACCCTCCGGCTCATCGCGGGCTTTGTCGCACCTGATAGCGGTACTGTCTCTATAGCCGGAGAGTCTGTCTCTCGTGATGGGCAGATCATCAAGCCTCCGGAGGAGCGAAAAGTGGGTATGGTATTTCAGGACTTCGCACTCTGGCCGCATCTCAGCGTAAAAGAGAATATCGAATTTGGACTGAAGGCCAAAGGTATAGCAAAAGCCAAAAGAGAAGAGCAGGTCAGAAAGATGCTGGTGGTGGTGGATATGGATGGCTATGCAGATCGCAAACCTGCCGAACTCTCCGGCGGCCAGCAACAGCGCACCGCACTCGCCAGAGCATTGGCACTCCAGCCCAAGCTGCTCTTGATGGATGAACCCCTCTTCAGCCTCGACCAGGAGCTCAACAGTCGACTGCGCCGAGAAATCGTCCTGCTACAGGAAAAACTCGGCTTCACCATGCTCTACGTCACCCACAACCGAGACGAAGCCTTCGCCATCGCTACACGTATAGTGATGATGCAGAAAGGACGACTGGAGTTTGACGGGAGCGTGGCAGAAGCAGAGTATCGCCTCAGACAAGTCTGAGGGTCCCAAGCTCTGGACACTTGAACTTGTTCGAGTCCACACTCGCAAGGAATGTATCTACACAGGGCCTTGCCTCAGACAAGTCTGAGGGTCCTGAGTGTTGATGCATTTTCCCAAACTCCGGCTTGAGGACGAGGGGAATGGAAGGTTTTGCCTCAGACAAGTTTGAGGGTCCCAAACTCAGGACACTCGAACTTGTTCGAGTCAAATGGGTCGAAATCTTCATATATTTCTTGTGTGAGGGTCCGGAGGGTTGATCGTGTGGATAAAAAATATGAAAAATCTACAGCAGCTTTTTCACCCGTCCTACTTCACCGCTCATCAATCGTACTTTGATCCCGTGGGGATGTGTAGCTGAGTTGGTGAGGATGTCCCGGACGATGCCTTCGGTCAGTTTGCCTGTTCTTTGGTCCTGTTTGAGGACGATGGCGACTGCCTTGCCGCTTTGGATATTTTTACGTTGTTTGCCATCCATCATTTATCCTTTGGGTGTGTAGTTGAGTAATTTTTTGACCGTATCGATCGAGCAGAAGAAGATAGCATCAAAGATCGGGTTGAGGAGGGTCGTCTCTTCATCGACGACGGTAAGTGCCTGAAAAAAGAAACTCTTCGCCCCTTCGATCTCTTTGGGCCTGACAGTGAAGACGATCGGTTTGATCGTGCGGAGGAGGTTCATCGCCTTTTTGTAGTTTTTGTCACCTTTGGGTGGCAGGAGATTGCCCTGTTGGCTTTCGTGGATGCGTATCTTTTGGAGAAGATCGATCTTGTCTTTGAAGATGACTTTGTTCCACTTGATACTACCATAAGAGAAGACAAATTCGCTATTTTTTGCCAGTAGCGGATGTGTCTTTGCTTCACGGATATCTTCCAGAAGCTGCAAAAAGAAGTTTTTGCTTCCCAGCTTTTCTACATAGTCCATGAGAAGGAGATGGTACTTCTCTTTGGATGCCTCATCGAGGGAGTTGAAATCGCATAAGCTCACGACGCTGCATCCTCCTGTTCTACCGGCACTTCCTCCGTCTTTTTCTTGTAGACAGGTCTGACGAGCAGCTCTACATAGCACTGTCCCCACTCCTCCTCTCTGGCACGATCGATCGAGGTGATCAGCTCAGGAGAGTTCAGCGCGGCTGCATGCTCCGCATCTTTGCCAAATCGGCAGTCAA
>JANTGA010000093.1 GCA_024763175.1 Sulfurovum sp. | reverse complement strand
ATGGCGACACAAAACCCCGTAGAACAGGAGGGGACATACCCGCTACCTGAAGCACAGAAAGACCGTTTTTTGATGCATGTGAACATCACCTACCCAGACAAGGCTTCTGAATCTGATATCATTGCGATGGTGCGTGGCGAGAAGAGTGGAAAAGAAGAAACGCAAACAGAAGATATCCCCCAGGATGTTATTTTTGCTGCCAGAGACGAGATAGCCAATGTGAGCAGTTCCAAAGTGGTCATAGATTACATTGTGGATCTGGTCTTTGCGACAAGATATCCCGAAAAATATGATGAAAAGCTCGCTTCCTACATCGATATAGGGGTGAGTCCCCGTGCTTCTCTGGGGCTTGACCAGTGTTCGCGTGTCTATGCCTGGCTGCAAGGCAGAGATCATACTACTCCGGAAGATGTCAGGGCTGTTGTGCATGATGTCTTGCGTCACCGTATCACACCCAGCTACGAAGCACAGTCTGACCGGATAAGCAATGATGACATCATCGACAGGATTCTTGATCTGGTTGCACTTCCGGCATAATGATGAACCTTAAAGCTGAAGGGGTATATGTCGCATTGAGCGAACTGCTCAGATTTGGATATATGCCCAAAAATTTCAACATCAGACCCAACGGAGCAGTGCTTTCCAAGCTCAGCGGAAGACACAGCTCCGGTATGCGCGGGCGCGGTATGGACTTTTCTGAGATGAAACAGTATGTTCAGGGGGATGACACCCGAAACATAGACTGGAAAGCGACCCGAAGAACAGGCAAGCCTTACATTCGTGTCTATAACGAAGAGAAAGACAGGAATGTCTGGCTGGTGATCTCTCAGATGAACACCATGTTCTTTGGCTCAAAAGAACGTATGAAGTCGGTCTCTGCGGCGCATGTGGCTGCACTGATGGCGTTTAAGGCGCTGGAGACCGGTGACAGGGTAGGGGCTGTAGTGTACAACAATGACGACGTGAAATTCTTCAAAGCAACATCGAGCAAAAACAATGTCGCACAGATCATGACCGAGATCGAGAGGCAGAACCGGCTTCTCAAGGCAACCAACAGTAATAACCATACGGTAAAACTCAGCGAAGCGCTCAAAACCCTCAGCGCCCTTGCCAAACATGATGATCTGGTCGTACTTATAGGGGATGGAAGAGCGATCGACGAAGAGAGTGCACGGCAAATTACACGTATCAATGCACACAATGATGTCATCGGTGTACTGGTCTACGATCCGATGGAGGAGGAGATATTTCCCTCAAGCTCACTCTTTTTGACTGATGGTGCAGAGACGACCGATCTCAACAGCGCGGACAAAAGTTTTCAAAAGCGATACAAAGAGCGCAGACAAAGTATCAAGAGCCGCTTCAGATATTTATCTCGAAAAAATGCCATGCCAGTCGTTACCATCAATACACACTATCCTGTCCTTGAGCAGCTTTATGAGCAGCTTTCTCTGGGTAGAGGAGTGAAGTAATGCCTGTCGATATGAACGAGACTATCGCCCAGGCATCACTGGACAATCTGCACAATATTATCGTACCGGATGCTATTGGTTTTTTCCCTCCGGCTCCGGGATGGTATATCGTTCTTTTACTGCTTGTGACGCTTCTGTTTCAGTTTGGGGTTCAATACTATCAAGCTTATCAAAAAGCACGGTATCGACGTGATGCGTTAGCGCAGTTAAAAGCTCTGGAAGAGAAAAATAAAGAAAATATTTTAGCACTTCTAGCGCTTGCAAAAAAGGTAGCCATCTCTGCATATGGCAGGAGTAGAGTGGCAAAACTGCACGAGGAGCGCTGGTGGGATTTTGTAGAAGAACACTCAAGAGCAAAAGTAGGTGCAGACCTGAGAGTGAAGATCGAAACATTTCTGTATGATGATCATTCTGAATTTTCCGATGAACTATTTGAGTCCATATGGGCATTTGTAAGCCGATGGATAAAGACACACAGGGCAGGCGCAGATGTTTGAGTTTACCTATCCCTGGGTATTTGTATTGATCGTACTACCCTTTATCATCAACAGATTACCACTGTATTACATCTCCAAACGATCTGCACTGCGTGTCTCTTTCAAAGAGGATATCGATGCCGTCAACAGAGACAAAAGTGAAATTTCCGGAATCTCAAATGCGACAATGGGGCAAAAGATCCTCCTTGTCCTGCTGTATCTGCTCATACTCATAACATTGGCAAAACCGCAATATATCGGCAAGCCTCTCACGCAGGAGATATCACAAAGAGAAGTGCTTGTTTCCATAGACCTCTCAGGCTCTATGCAAACCAAAGATTTCAAAGATGCCAACGGAACGCTGATCAACAGACTGGATGCCCTCAAGATGGTGCTGGGCAACTTCTTCAAAGCACGGCAGGGAGAGAAAATAGGGTTGATACTCTTTGGAAATTCCGCTTTTGTCCAGGCACCCTTTACACAGGATCTCAACGCGCTTGAGCATCTCTTGTCCGAGTTGAAAGTGGGCATGGCCGGACCGCAGACAGCCATAGGAGACTCCATCGGTCTGGCAGTGAAGATGTTTGAGGATTCCAATGTCACGGATCGTATGCTTATCGTGATGTCCGACGGGGATGATACCGGCTCCAAAGTGCCTCCGATTACCGCAGCCAAACTGGCCAAAAAGAACGATGTGAATATTTTCACCATTGCCATGGGTGATCCAAAAAATGCCGGAGAGCACCCCATAGACACAAAAACACTCAAAGAGATAGCCGATATGACCGGCGGAGAATTCTACTATGCCTGGAACAGCAAGGAGCTGCAAAAGATTTACACAGAGATAGACAAGCTCAAGCCCAAAGAGGTCAAAGAGATCACCCATCGTCCCAGATTCGATCTTTTCAGTTATCCTCTGATCGCTGCGATACTGCTTTTGCTAGGCTATGGTCTGATACTTTTTATTCAGAGTAGAAAGGAGAATGTATGAGTGCTTTTCATTTCCTGAGACCTGAATATCTGTTGTTGCTTCTGCCTTCATGGGCGCTGGTCTGGTGGCTGCTAAAAACACAAAATGATGAAAAGAAATGGCAAAAGGTCATCAGCCCCAAACTGCTCAAGTATCTTTTGGTAGAACCCAAACAGCAACATGCCAAAATACCTGCTCCCTGGCATCTGGGCGTGGTATTGACACTGATGATCGTTGCAGTGAGCGGCCCAAGCTGGAAACTCAAAGCGTCCCCGTTCGCACAGGATACCACAAAGATCGCACTGCTGGTATCCATCAAGGAGAGTATGCTGACAACGGATATACAGCCTAGCCGGCTCAGCAGAGCCGTCATCAAGATAGAAGATCTTTTGAAACTCAAAGCGGACAGAAAAGCTGCGCTGATCGCCTACAGCGGAACGGCACACCTGGTACTGCCGTTGACGAGCGATCACAGCATCATCAAGACCTTTGCCCAGGCTTTGAGCCCGGATATCATGCCTTTGCCGGGCGACAACATACTAGATGCGCTTGCGCTGGCCTCCAGACAGCTGAAAACCAAAGGCTCGACGATCATTCTCCTGACAGACAGCATCTCTCCTTCTTCTGCAAAGCTGGCACAAAAGCAGGGATATAAAAACGATATGAATATCATACTCTGGCAGATAGCATCCCCACAGCTCACTTCGGACTCGGATTTTCAAAGTGCCGCTTCTATCCTGGATGCGAAAGTGGTCAAATACAGCAGGGATGAGAGTGATGTCAAGTTGGTTTCTGCAATGATAGAGAGCAATTTCAAAGATGCTCAGCAGGGCGACGAAGAGAAATACGAAGATGGAGGGTATATTTTGGTGCCTTTGATCTTTTTCTTTCTCCTTCTGTGGGCAAGACAGGGGTTTATCGCGGAGTTATGGAGGCGGTCATGATACGATACCTGAAAAACCATCTTGCACTTCTGCCTTTTTATGCGGTCGTGCTCTTTTCCGTGTTGTGGCTTCTGTTTTTCTATGACGGCAGACTCGACAGGCTCTTTATGACTTCTGATCAGCTTGGGTATCGGTATTATGTTCAGAAGATGTATAAAAAAGCGGCAGATACTTTTGAAAACACTCATTTCAAGGCTGCAGCGTTGTTCCGAGCAGGTGAATTCAAACAAGCGAAAAGCGTTTATCAGAATATCAGTACCAAAGAGGGAAAGTTCAACCTTGGCAACACACTGGTGATGCTGGGTGACTATGATGCTGCCATCAAAGCGTATGAGCTGGCACTGAAGATAGATCCGAATTTCAAAGAGGCAAAAGAGAATCTTGTCATTGCCAAAGCCAGAAAGATCCTCAAAGAACCGGAAAATGATGGAGAGCAGGGTGTGGGTAAACTGGGCGCGGATGAGATCGTCTTTGACAACAAAGAGGGTAAAGGGGCTGATGATGATACCAGTGCCCAACAAGCCGCAGAGTCGGGCAATCCAAACTGGCTGGATAGACTTCAAACCGGGCCAAAAGACTTTTTGAAAAATAAATTCAGATATCAGTATGAGATGGGCGGAGAAAACGATGCAAACTAATCTAGTTGTCAAAATATTTCTCCTCTGGTCCGCTTTTGCACTCGGACTTTTTGCCGTCGATGGAAAAGTAAAGGTATTTGTCAAACCCTACGACAGCCTCTATACGTCACAAAAAGTGACGATCTCTATAGAGTTGATGACCGATGCATTCAGTATCACCGATGCAAAGATCAATCTCCCGTCTACTTCGGAGTATCTTGTCCAGGCGCCCAAAAGTGCTTCTTATCTGCAGCAGGTCGATATCAACGGCAGCAACTGGCAGATGGTACATTATGACTATGCGCTCTATCCCCTCCGCGCAGGTAAAATAGCACTGCCTCCTATCGCTATCACCTTTTCTGCATCGATGGGATACGGACAACCCAAGCAACTGTTCGATCTGAAGAGTCAAGCGCTGACGATCGACGTGAAGCGTCCCAAAGGCAGCAAAAGCAATCAATTCATACTCGTAACCGACCGCTATAGTCTGGATACGGCGATGGAGCCAAAGAAAAAGCAGCTGGTCATCGGTGATGCAGTCGTATTTACGGTGAATCAGAAAGCACATGGCGTACCGGATATATTGCTCAAACCTATCCGGTACAGCTCCAGTGCACAGCTCAGAGTCTATGACAAAGAGCCTGTGCTGGAGCGTGGCCTCAAGGGTCGCTTTGATGTCTCCAGAACGGACAGCTTCACCTTTGTCGCCAGCGGCGAAGGCAATGCCACACTGCCCGCACAACAGATAGTGTGGTGGGATGGCAAGAGTAAGGAAGTGCATCTGGAAAAGATATCCGCTATGACCTTCGAAGTCATCCCCGATCCCCAAATCGCCATCGACGAAAAGCGTGCAGAACAAAAAAAACGACTCATACAGCTCTCTCTTCTACTGCTTCTCCTCACGCTGCTCTATAAAGTTGCCGCACCCGCCATCAAAAGATCTCTTCAGAAGAGAAAAGATCGATACCGAGAGAGTGAAAAAGGAAAGTTTGACACACTGAAAAAAGCTTGCCGGCAGGGTAATGCTCCTCTGATCTATCAGGCATTTTACCGCTGGCTTACCATCGTTGATCCGCTGCTTGCACGACAGGGGTTTGAAGGAGTGCTAAAGTACCACCCTTCGATGGAGACTTCACTGAAGGGTTTAAACAGTGCACTGATTGGGCAGGATGTCAGTTTTGATCCTGATCGTTTTGCCAGAGATTGCGAAGCACTCAGGGCTTTGCTCCTCCAGCATCAAACGCCAGAGAGAGACAGTCTGCCAAGGCATCTCAATCCCGGCACATAAGAAAGGGTAGAAAAGTATGAAACTCTACATCGATGGCGACGCCTTCCCCAATCTGCTCAAACCCATCGTACTGCGAAGCATCGAACGCCTCTCACTGCCGACGATCGTTGTCTCCAACAAAAAGATCAAACTAGGCAAATCAGCCACACCTATCACGTATCTCATCGTAGAGCAAGGTGCGGATGAGGCGGATCATCGGATCGTGGAGATGGTAGAGGAGGGGGATCTGGTGATCACGGCAGACATCCCGCTGGCAGACCGTATCATCTCCAAAAATGCCCACGCGATCGACCATCGCGGTGAACTCTACAGTGTAGACAACATCAAGCAGTATCTGGCGATGCGCAACCTGATGGAGGAGATCCGCGACAGCGGAGAGATGACACGAGGCCCCAAGCCTTTCGGCCAGAAGGACGCACACCAGTTCGCCAATCAGCTGCATCGTTTTTTGACAAAATATTGTAAATAAGTCAAAAATCCTCCTATTTACCAAAAACTATGCTATAATGCCGCAATTTCAATGACACATCGGTCTGTCGTTGACTTCGTATTTGTCATCCTTCGATAACACTACAATTTTTAATCATTATGAAAACCTGGATCGTCCTTAGATCATATATTTTTGGTAGGTTTTCATTGCAAATCAT
>JANTGA010000092.1 GCA_024763175.1 Sulfurovum sp. | reverse complement strand
GCGAAGCGGAGACCAGCAAATGGCAAGAGATCGCGTTTAGCGATCAGCGCGGCCGATGCGATGTTGTAGCGAAGCGGAAACGTCGCATCTATTTATTAACAGAACATTTTGTCCTGCTATTACGATATTTCAGTATTAACAGTATATCTAATATGTCTCGTTATTTACGAAAAGAGATCAAATTTGTATATTTTTATAGTATTTCGTGTTTCTATAACTTTTGATAATGTCCTTTTAGGCTGAAAATAGCCATTATATAGACAAAGTGTTCCGTTATTTGTTGATTTCCGGCAATAACGGACAAAATGTTCTGTTTTCAAAACCTCATAAAATATATAAATTTAGAGGTCTGACCCCAACTACTGTCTTGAGAAATAGTTGCATCCGAAGAGTCAACTATTTCTCTCCAAGATTTTGTTAGCATCTAAGCAGAATTGATCTTATAATCCAAGAAGAGACTTTCAACTGGTATATGCAACTGTTTATGTAAATTTCTTATCATTTCAATCGTTAATTTTCTTTTTCTATTTAATACTTCAGAAACTCTAGACTTACTCCCAACTATTGAGACCAAGTCTTTTTGCTTTAAACCCTCTTGCTCCATTCTAAATTTTATCGCTTCGATCGGATCGGGAGCATCTATCCTGTAATGTTGTTCTTCATATGCCTCTACTAGAGTTGTTAATACCTCTAGTTCGTCCATTTCATCTGTATTTGGTTTTGCATCCATTAGCTTATCGATAAGATTTAAAGCATCTTCATAATCTTTTTCATTTTTAATAGGTTTTATGTTCATTTTACAACCCCTTTACATCAATTTTGTCATATTGTTTATGTGTTCCAATAAACTTTATAAATACAATTTTAGCATGGTAGTTAATTTTAACCCGGGTATAGGGGTATAGGAGCATGGTAACAACTGACAACCCTAATACCATACAGCAGTTGAATCGCGGGGTAACCCCTTACCCGGGTGATTATCCTGTATATTGTTGCGGATAGTAACCATAACTCATCCTCTGCTCTTTATCAAACACTCAACTTAATTTTATTCGCCACAAATTGATGGACTAGCATCTGAATAAGATTTTGATAGGGTATAGCACTCTCCAGCGACTTTTTTTTGAGCTCATAAAGATCATTTTCTGAGATGCGGATAGAGATCGCTCTTTTTTTCTGGTCTTTGACAATCGACTGCAACTCTTTTAGTCTCGCATCAATATCGCCTTTGCTTTTCCACTCTCCGCTTTCGACACTCTCCAAGATCTCTTCTTCAAACTTATCTAACTTTTGCATCTTTTCCTCCTTGCATATATTTTTTATTCATTTTTCTTGACGGAATGATCGTTTTGAGAAAAATCACCTCTTCGCTCTCCACATAAGGAACAATATATACATAGTTTTTTATCCTGATCAGGATAATGAAAATATCCTGGTTGGGATATTTCTCTTTGTTTGGATGCGCAAGATCATCTAGCAAATCTCCATCTTCAATAGACAACACAACATCCTCAAAACATACACCCCTCTGTTGTTTCAATTGTTCATTTTTCTCATAACTGTATTGAACACTTTTGTTTTTTATCATCCGTTATCCCATATCTGTATATACTGTGTATTATATTGTAAATAATCACTTTTTGCAAGATATATTTTCGCAAAAGTGAAGTTAAATTTTATATACTCAACTTTCATACCTAAACCCAAGCAATCTCTGAGTCGTATCGCCTAATACTACGGGCCAAACACATACGAGGCATTGAAAATTCACTTTTAAATTTAGGGGACCCCAATACGTGCAATACGGTCAAACGGAATAATCCTCAGACTTGTCTGAGGCAAATTTTGGTGTTCTTCTCGTTCACAAATCAGAGCCCGGGAGCATAAAATGTCAGACTTGGACAAATGTGAGAAATGGATATTTATGATTTTATGGCAGAATACAGTAAAAATAATTTTTTACTATGATATAAGGAGAGATAACAATGAGTGAACATCACCACCACAATGTAAGCGGTAAAAATCTCTTCTGGACGATCATCCTCAATGTGATCATCACCATCTCGCAGATCGTTGGCGGGATCATCTCAGGCTCGCTTGCACTGCTGAGCGACGCGATGCACAACTTCAGCGATGTACTGGCACTGGTCATCGCCTATGTGGCCAACCGTCTGGCGGCACGCCCGAACGATACGAGCAGGACATTTGGCTACAAGAGGGCGGAGATATTGGCGGCTCTCTTCAACGCTTCCGTTCTGATAGGTATCGCAATATTCCTGATCGTGGAAGCGTTTCACAAATTCTACCATCCCGAAGCGATCAATTCTGTATGGGTCATAGGACTGGGGCTGCTCAGCATCGTGCTTAATACCGCCAGTGTATTGCTGATCAAGGAAGATTCCCACGACAATATGAATGTCAAGGCAGCTTATCTACATCTGTTGACTGATGTGATGACGAGTGTCGCTGTCGTGGGTGGTGGAGTTTTGATGTACTATTTCGGTATCTTCTGGATCGACCCGCTGATCTCCGCACTGATCGCATCCTATCTCATCTGGGCATCGTTCGGACTGGTCAGAGCGAGCGGTTCCATCCTGATGCAGTTCACACCCGAGGGGATCGATGTCGATGAGGTGGTACGAAGTATCGAAGCAGAGCCTGAGATCAGGGATGTACATCATATTCATATCTGGAAACTCGATGACAACCATATCCATTTGGAGGCGCATTTGGATTTTGAAGAGGATGTCCCTTTGTCTGTTTCGAACAGAGTCATCGAGAGGCTGGAGAAAAAACTGCATGACAGTTTCGATATTGAGCATACGACATTTCAGTGTGAATACAGCAGGGATGATGACAAAAGCGTTATTGTTTGACGATAGAGACAAGGCTGCCTTGCCTCTACAAATTGTAAATTCCGAAATTAAGGACAAAAATGAATGATGCCTGCCATACCATGTCAAACGGGGAGATACTCAACGCCGATAAAACACGCTATCCACTGTTTCACGCTGTTTTGTACGGAGACAAAGTATCGACGGCGAAATTTTCCAAACGGCTGAGCTGTGCGATCAAACATTTGCCGCTGCGCGTAGAGTTCAGCTACGAATACGACACGCTCAAAGCGGTTGAAAAAGGTATCGCCAAAGACCCCACGCTGGTACTCGACGGAGAGATCTTCCTCGAAGGGCTCGTGCAGGCTGAAGAGATAAGCAAAGCTTTTGAAGCACTTGTAGCTAGGAAGTGATATGTTAGCTAAATTCATGCAGCGGGAAAAGCGGTTCATCAAGAACGAAAAGGTCGCCTTTTTGATACTGCCGCTGGTGCTGGTGCCGATACTGTTTGAGACGCTACTATATGAAAAATACATAGTATGGTTTGGCAGCTATCAAGATGAGGTGCTCACCTTTAGATCCACTTTTGCTTCTTGAGCCATTTGAAGATGAGCCAGGCGACGAGAATATTGAGTCCCCAGATATAATAGTAACCATACTCTCAGCCCAGTTCCGGCATATTTTTGAAGTTCATGCCGTAGTTGCCGACAACGAAAGTAAGTGGAAGGAAGATGAGTGAGATCGCCGCCAGCCGCTGCATAGCTTGGTTCATACGGTTGCTCAAAAACCCCATCAGCAGATTTTGCAGGTACCCGGTACGGTCAAGATATGTTTTGGATTCGTTGATGAGATAGGAGAGGTGCTCCTTGAGGTCGATGAACTCGTATTTGAGTTTTTTGCGCACCTCAATAGGAAAATGGTTATAGACCTTGTTGATGGTGTCGTTGGACTGTACCGAAAGTTTGGTGATGCGGTTGAGCGTGCGTCTGGCGAAGTAGAGATGCATCTGAATCTCCTTCTCATCGACATCTTCAGCAAAGATCTGGTCTTCTATCGCTTCGAGTTTGTCATCAAGGCTGTCAACGATATGCATGGTATGGTCGACGATGATATCCATCACCGTATAGGTGGCATATTCGAGAGAGTCATCCGGACTGAACCGTTTATAGAGGTGCGAGACGACACCTTTGGTGATGTGCTCATCACGGCAAAGAAAGATGAGTTTGTTTTTGGTGATGATCAGCGTGATATTTTCATCATGGTGGAGCAGTTTGTTCTCTTCGTCCCTGCTGAAATATTTCAGGATGATCAGCTTGAAACGGCTGTCCTGTTCAAAGATAATACTCTGATCTTCATTATGGATGTCTTCGAGGAACGACTCGGGAAACTGATTTTCTTGTAGCCAAGTCGTGATGGTAGGGTTGTCGAGTTGAGTGAAAATCACCTGTTGCTTATGCGGAAGTATGTCAATTTTTTCTTGATAATAGAGACGATCGGAAAGAAGATACAAAGTCAGCCTTTAATCTGGGTTTAAAAATATATCGAAATTATAGGGTGCAAATCATACTATCTTTTCGCTAAATAGCTTCTCTTTGCGCAAGCATGAAAGCGCAAAGCCTACAGCCTCTTTCTTCTCCGCCTCATATACCAATAAACAACCCCACCACCGAAGAGCAGTCCTCCCAGCACCTGTACCCAAGCCGTCATCAAAATACTTTTGTGAACGAGTTGCTTGTGCATCGCATTATCCACTTTGACTCCGGAAAATTTAGCGGTATGCACCAGGAGAGAAACGGCGAGATCTTCGCTGGGCATCTCCTGGTGGCAGCTGAGGCAGACGCCGCGCCGGTCCAGTTTGGCGCGTGTTTCATTGTCCAGTGCCTGGGAGAGTTTCCAGTGGTTTCCGACTGTCTGCACCTGTGTACCGTTTTCGTCGATCATCACGGAGTAGTCGTGCTTGAGATTGGGGATGGCAGGGATCTGCTCATCGATTTGCTTTGGCAAGACTTTTTGCTCTGCACTCATCAGGTCGACGATGGTGGTTTTGGTTTGGTCGGCGAAGTATTTGCCGCCGTTGATCCCGTACCCCATCGCTTTGGCGCTGCTGTGGCAGCTCTCGCAGCTTCGCGATGCTTTGCTGATCGTGTGCGGCTGTACGGGCGACATGGTGATGGAGTTGATCCCCTCTTTGCCGGCTCCTTCGGCATTGGGGATCTTGAAGATATGGTTTTGCAGCAGGGCATTTCCCTCTTTGCCGATGACGGTCAGCGTGACCTGGCACCCCGGGATGGTAGGGGAGATGCGTCCCTCGCCGTTTTGGCTCAGTGCCGGGTTTTCCCATCGCAGATAGGAGCGTGTCTCTGTCACTTTGCCATCAACCAAGAAGTCCTTGAGACTATCCACTTCACCGGTTTTTCCGTGGACATGGTGTTTGGAAGCAGCGAGATAATCAGGATTTTGTTTGCCCTTGGAGTAGTCTATCTTGACATGGCATCCGTAGCATTGCGGTGCCCATGTCGCGTGGCAGGTATAGCACTCCAGTTTGTCGGTATGCCCCTGGATCTGATCCATGGCGATCATTCCCTCTTTGGATAGCTTGCCCTCTTTTTTCAATGCTTTGAGCGGCGTGAGTGTGATCGTTTTGCCGGAGGCCAGATGCATTATCACTTTGTTGCCCTCTCTGACTACTTTTGTCATCGGGTTGCCTCGGGCTGAGAGGAGGAAGCCGTCTCCTTTCTCTTTGGGGATAGCGCCCTGGTTGAGATAGGATGCCAGTGTTTGGGTCGTGCCTCTGGCCTTGCCGGTTTTGGGTGTGGTGGCAAATTCGTCCGAATATCCCAGCGGCAGTTCCCAGGGGTACTTTTGCGTGGTGCCATGGCAATCTTGACACTCGATCTCGACTGCACCGAGATTGGCTCCCCGAAAAAATCCATCTCCATGCATATCATTGGAAGTGTGGCAATCCTGGCAGAGCATTCCTTTTTTGTAATGAATATCTTCCGTGAGGTGCAGATAGCGTTTGGTGTGGAGTTTGGGCTGTCCATTGCCCTGTGCATCGAAAGTCGCCTGATACTCTGTCTCCATCAGTCCCTGATAAGAGACTCCGATACGTTTGCCGCGGTTGTGACAGGTGGTACAAGTCTCAACCGGAATACCTGTATAGTTGACATCGTGGACTTGCACCTTGACTTTGCTGGAGGATTGGATGCTGTGGACGAGCATATGGCCATCTTCACTCTTGGAGATACTTGGATCCTGGCCTTCATAGAGACCGGCATTGGAGTAGGGGACATGGCAGGAGGCACAGCCAATACCCCGATAGTCGCCGCGTCTTTTTCTCCCTTTGCCGCCGGTATGGCAGCGCAGGCACTCTTGCCTGAGGTAAGTATAGACAGAGAGGCTGGGTTCTTTCTCGATCTCGTCGGCTGTGGGAGCCGGGGGAAGCTCTTTGGTGGCTTTGGGAAAGCCTTGTGGTTCAAGTTTGGCGAGTTCATCCATATACTTTTGGTATGTTTTGGTGCCCAGACGCTTATGCGGATCGGGTGTCTTGCCCCCAAAGTTGGTATAGGTATGTTTGTATCCCTCCTTGGCTCCAAAGCCCCAGAGCGCCCCATGGATCTTGCCCTGTTCGGTTGCCATGAGGTTGTTCTCTTGTGCGGCGACCTGC
>JANTGA010000091.1 GCA_024763175.1 Sulfurovum sp. | reverse complement strand
GGTATCGTAGGAGCCAGTGGCTATACAGGACTTGAATTGATCAAAATGCTGCTCAACCATCCGGGTTTTGAGCTGAACTATCTGGCGACGACGACAGGTGATACGCTCATCGAGGCGCTGCATCCCTCTCTGGTCGATGTGATCACGTTTCCGGTAGAAGAAGCAGATGCAGTGCGTGTAGCAGAGCAGTGCGAGCTCGTTTTTCTGGCGCTCCCGCATCAAGCTTCGATGGGTTTTGCGCGCAAGCTGATGGACTATGGGACCAAGATCGTCGATCTCTCTGCAGACTATCGGCTGGAGTTGGAGACGTATGAGAAGCACTATTGTGAACATACCGACAGTGAGCATCTTGAGGATGCAGTCTATGGCTTGATCGAGTACTATCGTGAGGAGATCAAGCAGGCTTCTCTGGTCGCCGGCCCCGGCTGCTATCCGACGGCAACCCTGCTGGGGATTTTGCCTTTTATCCCCTATATTGATACTGCGGCACCCCTCTTTGTGGATGCCAAATCGGGTGTGAGCGGCGCAGGCAAGAAGCTCTCGGAGACGACGCACTTCGTGACGGTCAATGATAATATCTTCGCCTACAATGCCATGAAGCACCGCCACGAACCGGAGATCGCTGAGAAAATAGAGAAGATGTACGGCGCCAAAATGAATGTCAATTTCGTCCCGCATCTCATCCCTGCGACGCGGGGGGAACTGGTCTCCGTCTATGCTGCGCTCAAAGAGGATATCGATCCGCTGGAAATCCTCAAAAAGCATTATGCCGATGATCGCTTCATCCGTATCAGAGAGAAGCCGGTTGATATCAAAAGCACTGCCGGTACGCATTTTTGTGACATCTATGCCGCATCCAGCGGCAACGCTCTCTTCGTCAACTCCGCCATCGACAATCTCCTGCGCGGTGCCAGTTCTCAGGCACTGGTCGCTGCCAATCTCATGTGCGGCTATGATGAGGGGGTAGGAATACCGGCGATCGCCTATATCCCGTAGATAGCGAGCAGTGAGCAGTGGGCAGTGAGCAGCTTCCCGAGATCAAAGAGGGGGCGCTTTTTGTCGCTGATTCGCACTATCCCCATCATGGAGATGCCTTCCTTCTGCTCTTGAAAAAGCTGGAGAGCGGTGACTTGGTGGCACCCCAGCTCTTTTTGATGGGGGATAACTTCGATCTGCTTTTTGGCTACAACGACTATATCCGGACATTTTCCTCAGAAGCCATCGCACTCCTGCAAAGACTTTCACAACGCATCGAGATTCACTATTTTGAGGGAAATCACGACTTCCTTCTCAAAGAGATATTTACAAATATCAAAATATACCCCAGAGCGTCTCAACCACGTTTTTTTCGTCTTGGCAAGCAAAGGGTGGGGCTCTCCCATGGAGACAGGTATGGTCAGGGGTTTGGCTACGAGCTCTATTGTAAAGTGATACGAAACAGATATCTTTTGACGCTTTTGAGGCCCTTTGGCAAATGGATCATCAACGATCGTATGGCTAAACTCAAAAGAAAAAGTATCTGCCGCCCGATGAAGCATTTCGAACAGAGAGTCGAACAAATCGTCTCATTTTATGATGATGCCGAGCTGATTGTCGAGGGGCACTATCACCAGAGCAGGGTGATAGGCAACTATATTTCTCTTCCTTCGTTGGCATGCCAAAAAGAGGTGGCTGTCGCCAGAGACGGGATGATTTATTTCGTTGCGTTGGAAAATCTGCGCATACCGTAGGGGTAACCCTTGTGGTTACCCAAGAAATTCCAATGTAAAATACCCCGTTGGAAGGCACCCACAAGAGGTGCCTCTACGCATCAAATATGCAATCCTTCCCCCGTAGGGGTAACCCTTGTGGTTACCCAGGAAATATTTCGATTGCAAGAATACTTCATTGATGGACAGATCAGTGCACAACCTCGATCCGTCCGTCAGGCTTGCCCGGGGTCAGTACTTTCTTCTCATACAGATAGTCCGCCATAATGGAATAGAACGTAGAGTAGGTATTTTTCAGATCACTACCATACTTTTTGAACCAGAAGTAGCCATCTCCGCCGTCGGTTACCATAAAGGAGTTACTCAAGATCGTATAGTCATATTCAGGATCGACAGCCTGCCATTTGCTATCGATAAAAACTTGGATTTTGTCGACTCTCTCGCCTTTTTTGATGATCGTTTCATCTTTTTTGATCATCGGCTGTTTGGGGAGTGTGATACGGTATCGGATACCTGAGGGTTGGAGGAAGCCGCCTTCACCATAGTTGGCAGCACTCCATTCAAGGATATCCTTGAGGTATTTTCCTTTGAGTTTGAGCGTGTAGGCATACTGCCGGAACTCGTCGATCTCTTTGAGCATGTTGTCTGTGACAGGGCCCGGCTTGTAGATCTTGTTGCCTCTGAATGCGCCTCCGTTGTTGAGGACGATATCGACTTTGAACTGTTTGCGCATCATATCGTTGATCATCTCCGCAACCGGTGACTCTTGCTTGCGTGTGATGTTGGAGTACATATCCCACTCTGCCTCTGTTTGCCCGAGGACGATTGCAGCGGGGAACTTTTTGACATAGGCTTCGACCCTGGCTTCGATCGCCTTGTTGGCCTGGATCTTGTCTGTGACGGGGATTTTTGTCATTTTGATATCCCGATGCAGGACTTTGAGGTCGGCTGTCAGTGGGATATCGACCTTGATGATCTGACTTCCCATTTCGCCTCCGTTGACGATGGCAGTGTTGTTGACGTGGCCCATTTTTTTGACATAGTGATGCGAGTGTCCGCCGAAGATCAGATCGATTCCTTTGACCTGTTTGGCGAGTTTACGATCCTCTTTGTATCCGATATGAGTCAAAGCGACGATGAGATCGACATCTTTTGCGCTGAGGCTCTTGACCATCTTTTTGGCGATGGCGGCATTGTCTGAGATCAGCGTGACATTTTTCTCTGCGGAGACGACGGGGAAGTTTTCGGTCATCAGAGAGAAGAAGCCGACTTTGATACCGTCGAGATCTTTGATCGTGTAGGGGCTGCATTTTCCCTGCAGGGCTGAGTGGCTCACATCGAGGTCGCTGCAGATCACGCCAAACTTTGTCCCCTCAAGTGCCTGGGCGAGGATAGTGCTGCCTTTGTCAAACTCGTGATTGCCAAAGACATAGAGATCGTATCCCGCATCTGACATCAGCGAAAAGATCGCCTTTCCTTTATAAGTATGAAAAAAACGGTTCATCAGGTCATCTCCGGTTGAGACGGTCACAGTCGCGGGGTTTTGGGCTTTGAGCTCCGTGAAGCATGTCGCGATACGGGCGATGCCGCCCATTGGCATCTCCTCTTTTTTGCCATCAAAGTTCAGATCGATCTTTTGTACGGATGGCTCCATCATCCCCTGCAGATCCGCTGTTCCTGCGATGATGACAGTATGAGCCGCCACAGGAGCAGAAGCCGCTTCTATAGCAACCACGCTCACAGTGGCGATCAGTGCCGCTTTGAAAATACGAAACATGATAGATTCCTTTTTTTGTGATAGTATAGTACGCTTGAGCTGAAACCATGACAGGACTATTCTCTGGTGCAGAGACTATCGAGATCTTTTTCTTTTTCGCACTTGGCATGTGCTATCTGAAGTATAGGGTATATTTCAGGTTCTGGTATCTGCTGTCTGGAGTGACTATCGTGTGCCTGTGCCCACTTCTTATCGGGACCGACATAGATAGACCACCCCAGCATAGTGATAGTCAAGCAGGTAGTCACAAAGATGATGATGGATATATATCGAACATATGTCATAGAGTACTCCTCTTAGTTTCAAGATACTCTATTGTATGCAATTTTTGAAGTGTTGATAAGGGCATATTTGAAATTTTTTTTCTCTCTAAATGCCGGGTGCAGGCAAAAATGCATTTGTCCAATGGAGATCTATTGTGATGGCAGTCATTGTGCCAAATCCATCATCGAGGAGGGCGATGACCATGACTTTGTGGGAATAAGATGACGCAAGAGACTCTCTTTTATTTGAATTTTGAAATTTGATTCCTGGCCCAAGATTCCCCAAGATTTCCAGAAATTCCAAGAACTCCCAAGTCAAGGAGAATAAAATGCCACCAAATCTTATAACATTTTATGTATTACTCAAATAGTCCTGCAATATCGATTCAAACTTCTCCTGTAGAGACTCGGGCTCGATGATCCTGATCTGTGGCAGCCATCTTTTGAGGATATAGAAGACCTCCTCCTCATGCGTGACACTGATGGTCAGCTCCGCCGTTCCATCCAGGTTCTTTTTGAGGTATTGCCCTTTGATCGGTTTTCTTTCGAAATAGACAATGGCATTGTGATCGAGAAGCAGCGTGACATCGAAGGGTTCGTTCTTTGGCTCAAAGTAGATGTTGATGGCTTTTTGCATTCTATCGAGTACTCTTTCATCTTTTTCGAAGGTCTTGTCCAGAATATGCAGATCCCTGATCTCTTTGAGATAGAATTTGATGTAGTGTTCTTTGTATTTGCTCAGAAGATACCAGAAGCCGTCAAAGATGATGATTTTGTAGGGCTGCACATTTTCATAGGTTTTGATCTCTCTGGGTTTATACCATTTCTTGTATTTGAATGTCAGCATTTTCTGTTTGGCTATGGCATACTCCAGGTCTTCCACCAGATCGAGTTTGTCCGAGATGCTCTCGACATCGATACGGGTATAGAAGGGGGATTCGATATACTTCTGAAGTTTGTGCAGCGCTGTTTGCGCTTTGGTATAGAATTCGCCGCCTATCTGCGAAGAGAGACTGTCGAGCATCTTGATGGCGGTTTCCGCACTTTTTGAAGTACTGATATTTTTTGCTATCGTGAAGCGTTTGCCGTCTTCGGCACGGATAACGCCATAGCTGCCCTCCATCAACTTCCGAAAGTCTCTCTGTACAGTTTTGGTAAGTATCCCCCACTCTCTGGCGAGCTCGGCGATAGAGAGCGTTTCACCATTTTGTAGGCGCTCGAGGATGATGCTGTGTCTTTGGTGTTGCAACAGTTTGTCTTTTCTTTTTTCTTTTTTCATTTTTTGCCCCTTTTGTGTGAATTGTACAATAGTAAACTTACACGTGGACAATAAAAGTACATTTTCCGAAGCTAAAGCATCGGCTCCTAAGATACATATATTCTCTTAATTTAATGGCAATGAAGGACACCTCATCAAATTTTCTACACCTGGACACTCTGCGTCACCATAGTGTGTCACTATACAATCCTAATACATAACACAGGAGGCAACTATCAAAAACGCTCTGCAAAGAGCCATCAAACCAATAACACTCAAAAGGGGGAATAGAATGAAGCACAGAAGACGAAGAAGGAGGGGGTCAGGCAGACAGGATTTATCTATTGACAATGTATCCAGAGAGAGGGTGGAGTATTGGGTTCTGAGTATGTTGATCCCTCTCAATGGACATCGTGATTTTTTTAATACGATGGGGAGTTTCAGTGATGACACGGTTGCCTATTTTCTTGGTCTGGACAAGTATGTCGATAATTATGCACCAGAAGATAAAAAAGAGATACTTACGATACTTAAAAATCGCCTGCAGGAACTGGATAGCTCAGATATGCCATCCCTGCCAAGAATACTTGGTCGCAATATCAAAAAGATAATGAAACTGATCAAGCTTAATAAGACTGAAAGAGATATCCTCATTTTTGCTATTTATCTCAAATACTATGATCTGCTCGGTGAAGCTTCCCGAACGCTCAATGAACTCTCCAGTGAGAAACTGGTTACAGTCTTGAGTTATTTGCTCGACCACGCACCCCACAAGGTCAAAAAAGCACTCTCTCCCCGCAGTAAACTTGCTCGATCAGGATTGGTCACTATCGATCGTGACGGTAGTGGCTCGATGGCCAGCAAGATCGAAATTCTCTCCAGAGAGTTTGCAGACAGGATGATGAGTCTGGATGAAGATATCGAAGAGATGATCAGGGATTCTGTCAGACGATGTGAACCGGCTCTGTTGAGCGTGGATGATTTCGGCTATCTGGGCAATGATCTGGAGTTGCTTGTTCCTTATCTCGACCAGGCCGTCAATCAAAAAAGACAGGGGGTCAATATCCTCTTCTACGGCAGGCCGGGTACAGGAAAGACGGAGTTGACAAAAGCCCTTGCCGATAGACTCGGTGTGGGGATCTATGAAGTGAGCTATGCTGACGAAGATGATGAACCCATATCCGGCACCAGACGGCTCAAAGCCTATAAGGTCGCGCAGAGTTTTTTCAGCAACAACAAAGTGTTGCTGATGTTTGATGAGATCGAGGATGTCGTCGGGGATGATCAGAGCTTCAATCCCTTTCTTCCCAAAAAGCAGAGCAACAAGGGGTGGATGAACCGTATCCTGGAGGGCAACAAGATACCGGCTATCTGGATCACCAATGATATCGGCTCAATGGATCCTGCTATGGTCAGGCGCTTTGATATGAGTATGGAGATCCCTATCCCACCCAAAGCAAAGCGAAAAGAGATCATCCAGGAAGCCTGCGCCAATCTCCTA
>JANTGA010000090.1 GCA_024763175.1 Sulfurovum sp. | reverse complement strand
CCGATCGCTTTTGGTATCGCAAGAGTGGATAGAGGGCAGAAAAATGCCGAAAAGGTACTCCAGGCCAACTATGCAGTTGTCAATTGGCAAGAGAATTTCGGTTCGGCAGCAGTTTTTCTCAAGGCACTTGAAGAGGCCAAGTGCAAGGTGGACTGTTCGGGTTCAGAGTTTGTCGCCACGATCAATGATAATTTTGTGCGAAATGCGATGGCTGCTTTTGCGCCTTTTTTGACGGAAGCAACAGGAGAGATGCACCGTAACGTTCAAGTCGTCAAAACATTGTCCAATATGGAAGATATCGGAAAAGATTTTCGTATCATATTCCTCTTTGAGGATGCCGAGCCCGAGAGTGTCGAGGCGGTTTATCTCAAACTCTATGCGCTCTCTTTGGCCAAAGCACCACTGCGCGGTATCAATCTCGATGGTGCCTTCGGTATCCTGAGCAATGTTGCATGGGTCGGTAATACACCTTTTGAACTGGAATACCTGAGAGACAACGAAATCGAGATGAAACTGACAGGCACCTTCCCGACGATCGACAGTGTCGATAAGTTCCCAAGATACCTCCAGCACGTCATCCCTGCGGAGAATACCCGTATCCTCGAAGCGAGCAGAGTACGCATGGGTGCACAGCTCGCTGCGGGCACGACCGTCATGCCGGGTGCTTCTTATATCAACTTCAATGCCGGCACACTCGGTCCGGTGATGGTGGAGGGGCGTATCTCCTCTTCGGCGATCGTCGGCAGCGGCTCAGATGTCGGTGGCGGGGCCAGCATCCTCGGTGTCCTCTCCGGAACAGACGGCAACCCCATCTCTATCGGAGAGAATACGCTGCTGGGTGCCAACTCTGTCACCGGTCTGCCGCTGGGTGATGGCTGTATCGTTGATGCAGGTGTTTCGATCCTGGCAGGCACCAAGATCGGTATCGCCCCCGAGGAACTCGAAAAGATCCAGAGAGCCAATCCTGAGGCACCATTGGAGAAGAAGCTGGTCTTCAAGGGTTCTGAGTTGCAGGGCTTGGATGGTATCCACTATAGACAGGATTCGATCTCCGGTGAGGTTATCGCACTGAGGAGCACGAGAGAAGTCAAGCTCAACGAGGATCTGCACTAATGATGAATGAGGAGGATATCAATAAACGGGTTTTTCTGCTTGCCATCTACAAGAAGCTGCCCGATGAGTCACTGATGGATGTGACCGAATCGTTGGTCAATACCGGTATGTTTGATCTCAAAGAGGGCAAGAAGATCCTCGAAGCGCTCAAAGAGAAGCAGTATATCGTCAACGATCAGCTGACAGTCAAAGGGATCGCAGTAGCGACCGAGGCGGAAGCCGAGTTCAAGCTCTAAAAGGATAGTGATGCGTGTCGATAAATGGTTGAGTGCAGTTAATGTCGTCAAGCGGCGGACGATCGCTTCGGATATGGTCAAGAGCGGTGTCGTCTATGTCAATGGGATGAAGGCAAAAGCTTCCAAAAATGTAGCACCGGGAGACAAGATCACGATCGAATATCTCAATGGACCCAAACAGTTCGAAGTGCTGCAGATCCCCATAACAAAAACGATTCCTAAAAGCCAAAAAGAGGAATTTGTCAAAGAATTGTAGGGTGCGTAACACGCACCAAAAGATGAGGTGCGTGTTACGCACCCTATGGAGCAATAATATGAATATACAAGAACAATTTGAAAAATTATTCAACCAGGAGATGCCGGCACCTGAAGCGCGGGATTTTCTGATAGCACTTTATGAAAAAGGGGAGAGTGCAGAAGATATCGCTGCGGCTGCTTATGTGATGCGGGAGCACTCACTCAAGCTGCCGCTCTCTCCCGATCTGCGCGATAAGGCGATCGATATCGTAGGGACGGGAGGTGACAAGAGCGGCAGCTTCAATATCTCTTCGACTGTTTCCTTGCTCCTGGCGTCACTCGGCTCTACTGTCGCCAAGCACGGCAATCGAAGCATCACCAGTAACTCCGGCTCTGCCGATCTCCTCGAAGCACTGGGTATCAATCTCAATCTTTCTCCTGAAAATCAGGTCAAAATGCTCGAAGAGACCGGATTTTGCTTCATCTTCGCGATGAATCATCATCCCGCGATGAAGCATATCATGCCGATACGCAAATCGATCGATCACCGTACGATCTTCAATCTCCTGGGCCCCCTGACCAATCCTGCCGGCGCGAGAAAATATCTCCTGGGTGTTTTTGACCCTTCTTATATCAAGGTCATGGCCAAAGCACTGCTGGAGCTGGGTGTCAAGCGAGCCCATGTCGTCAGCAGCAACGATGGGATGGATGAGATTTCTGTCTCGGCGATGACACCCTTTGCCTATGTTGAGGCTGGCCATATCTCTGAGGGGTTGATCGATCCTGAAGTTTATGATTTCAAACTCTCTCCCAAGGAGGCGATCCTCGGTGGAGACGCGATAGAAAATGCGCAGATTACCAGAGATATTTTCAGCGGCGAAGAGCAGGGTGCCAAGCGGGATATTGTCCTGCTCAATGCGATGTTCGCCCTCTTTACAGATGGAAGAGTCAGGGACCTGCAGGAAGCCAGGGAGATGGCGATCCATGCACTCGAGAGCGGCAAGGCGGCAGAGCATACGAAGCGTATCGCTGAGGTCAGCCAGAAATTGGCCGTCTGATACGGACAAAACAATGCACAAAGAGATCACCGCATCCCTGGCGGAGCTGGCTAGAGTCGTCAACTACCTGGAGGAAAACCTGCCTGCCAATGTGATCATTTTCCTCACGGGCGATCTGGCAGCAGGCAAAACGACACTGACTTCCGCTATCGCACAATCACGAGGCATCGAATCAGATGTGACTTCTCCGACCTTTTCACTGCAGCAGTGCTATGGAGGAGACCTCTTTCACTACGATCTTTACCGTATCGATAATGAAGCATTTTTTGATCTGGGACTGCACGAGGAGTTCGAGAAGCCAGGTTGGCATCTGGTCGAGTGGGCAGATGAGTCACTCAAAGGTTTTTTAGCAAATGCCGGGTATAATACGGCTTCGGTTTTGATTACGCCCGTCGGTGAGAGTCGGAATTACCGTATCGAGGTTTAAATGCATACACTGGAAGCGAACAATCTTACCAAGATTATCAAAAAGACACAGATTGTGCATGATATTTCACTATCGCTCAAGAGCAAGGAGGTCGTAGGGCTTCTCGGTCCAAATGGTGCCGGGAAAACGACCTGCTTTTATATGATCTGCGGGTTGACGGATGCGACAGGCGGAGAAGTCTTGATCAATGGTCAGTCTATCACACATTTGCCTTTGAGTTCCCGGGCAAAGGCGGGGATCGGTTACCTGCCGCAGGAGTCAAGTGTCTTCAAGGATTTGACCGTCGAGGATAATCTCCTGATGGCTGCCGGTGCGCTCAGGATGGATAAGAAAAAGATGAAGTCGCGTATCGACAAGCTACTGGAGGTCTTCAATATCAATCCGATCCGAAGCCGCCTGGGTATTCGTCTGAGCGGTGGTGAGAGAAGACGTGTTGAGATCGCCCGTGCCTTGGTAGGAGAGCCCAAGTTTCTCCTCCTGGATGAGCCTTTTGCCGGTATCGACCCTATCGCGGTACTCGATATCCAAAACATCATCAAGCAGCTGGTAGAGCTGGATATGGGTATCCTGATCACCGATCACAATGTACGCGAAACGCTCGGCATCTGTGACCGGGCCTATGTCATGCGCAACGGCGAAATGCTGGCAGCAGGAAGCAGCGACGAGATCGCCAAGGATAAAAACGTCCGAAAACACTATCTCGGAGAACATTTTACATTTTAGAAGCCGGGAATATATTATAAAAGTTGCCATATTGGCAGAATTATTGTATACTTTCGGCTTTGAGTCCCCATCGCTTAACTGGATAAAGCAGTGCCCTCCTAAGGCGTAGCTAGAGGTTCGAGTCCTCTTGGGGATACCATTCAAAAGCCCATCAATATGGCATTTCATCTACTTGTTGTAACCGCTTATGATAATCAGATACTTATCTTGTATGCACAGTGTGTTGATTTTAAGTTGTCATTGTCATTGTTACCATACCTCTCTATCCTCTATCTCTCTATCCTTTTACAGCATTGACATTTATCATATTAAAATGCTAAAATAAAACAACATAAATAAATTACAAAAGGATTGCTATGATAGAAGCGACATTGGCAGATATGCGAAATTCCAGTACATTTTTTAAAACAGATGAGATCATTCATATTTTAGATGGACGCAAAAAAGAGGATATTGGTTTTTTTGTGCCGCAGGTGTTTAAAGATGAGTTTGAAAAGTTTGTGGAAATTATAGAAAAGAAAAAAAAGATGACGCTTTTAAACAGGGTTGCCAAAGCACAAAAACAAGATCCTGTAAACGATGGGAGCGTGAGTGATGGAATTAAATAGAGGGGAGATACATCTCGTTAATTTCAATCCTGCAAAAGGGGGAGAGATGGGGAAACTCAGACCGGCGATCATTATGAGTTCAAAAGAAGAGAACAGTATTCTTGATACGGTGATCGTTATCCCCCTGTCAACGGTAATAGAGAAAGATGCACTTCCGTACAGATATCTGATACGCAAAAGAGATAAATTAAAACACGACAGTGATGCCTGCATTTATGAAATACGTGCTTTGTCTAAAATACGTGTAAAAGAGAGATTGTCACGGCTGAAAGAAGATGAGTTGGAGACAATTCAAAAAGCGCTGTGTGATATTTTGGGGTAGAGGTGCGGGAAGTACCGGAAAGACCCTTGAACAAAAAAGAGCAAAAAGAGTTGGAGAGAGAACAGAAAAGAAAAATAGTACAAACAGAACTTCTCTAATACAAAAACCCAAATAACCACAAAGGTATTTTTTTACCAAAGCCCACCTCTATGTCATCTGCTACGACATAAGAGTGCTCCACATCTTTTATCTGCTTGTAACTTTTGTTTTTGCCACCTATCTCTACAATGTACTTATCCTCTACCACAAAGTCACCTTTGTTTGCTACCTCTATGTTTTCTTCTCCCAGCATAGACATAAAAAACACTTCTCTACGTGTGCCTGCTTCTACGCTATCACAATAGGCAAGATGCAGGTTGGTGTTGGCGAGGTAGAGTTTTTGTGGTTTTACAAAGATACTGTCTCCTCTGCTTTTAGCCCGTATCAGACTCAAGATACGCCCTCTATGCAGATACTCCATATATCGGTAAAGTGTCTGATAGTCCTTGATGCCCATTTTCTCTGCCAGGGCTTTGATATTTATCTTAAACGGAGGAGACTCACACACCAAACGAACCAATTTTTTAAGTGAGAGTATCTTTTCATACTCTATAGGAAAGATGGAGGGTATATCTACCTCTATGACGGTGTGAATCGTCCGTTTCAAGCGAAGCGGATACCCCTTGGTATCTTCAAAATAAAAGGGGTAATACCCAAAGTTCAAATACTCCTTCCAAAAAGCATAAGGCCTGATGCTTTTTAGCAAACTTCGTGCTATCTCTATGTGATTAGTGAAAATATCTTCTTTACTGTAGCTAGAAAGAGTTATCCCCTCTTTTATCTCTATAAATTCACGAAATGACAAACCGTTCATACTGTACAGCATAACCCTTCTGCTCAAGTCATCTCGGGCATAGTCTAGCTGTAGTGCAGATGAACCAGAAAAGATGACTTTGAGGGCTAACATATCATAGATTTTCTTTAGCTCTTTTTCAAAGTGTTTGTATTTGTGCATCTCATCGATGATGAGCAGTTCTCCACCCTCTTTGACAAAAGCATATGCCACATCAAAGAGTGAGTCTATGTCCAGATCATCTGCCGAAAAGTAGAGTTTTTTCTCCATAGGTAGAGGGTTGTCTCGCAAGTGTTGCAGCAAAAACGTGGTCTTCCCCACACCCCTTGCACCCAAGATACCTATGAGCTTGGCAGAGAAATCCACCTCTTTGTGTATATACCTTTTATAGGCTGTATCAAAAAGCATCAAATAGTTCTCTTGATACTCCCGTAGTGTTTCTAAACGCTTCATAATCTGCCTTTTTATGCTTACAACCACACTCTATCACACATTATCGCTTATCACAGAAAACAAAATGACATACTAAAAAAGAAAAACACAAAACATTATTCACTTTTCATTCACCACTGCCTCTAACACAACGTATATAGAACTCGTTAGTCTTACCGTCGTAGTACGCGCCGCCAAGCTCGAAGTCCATCATTCAAAAAGCGCTGTGTGATATTTTAGGGTAGAGGTGCGGGAACTACTGGATGGACCAATGAACAAAAAAGAGCAAAAAGAGCTGGAGAGAGAACAGAAAAGAATAATCGTACAAACAGAACACGAGTTCCGGCAAGAAAAAGAGAAGAGACTGGAGGAGTATTTCAGAGGCTATGCAGACAAAGAAGAGAGAAACACGGCTATATACTACAGGCTCTGGTATCTCTTGAGGATACCAAATCAAATCAATAAATGATCATCATAACTTATCATTAACATTAAGTTTACACAGTTAACATGTTACTCAAACAACACAAGGAAGAATAGTGAATAATATAAAAGCAATAGGTACGTCGATGCTGCTGCTCGCATTGATCGGGTTGAGTGGGTGTGATAAAAACGGTACAACCGTTGTACCGGCAGCAG
>JANTGA010000089.1 GCA_024763175.1 Sulfurovum sp. | reverse complement strand
GATGGCCGGGAGAGGGGGATTCGAACCCCCGGAGGTGTTACCCTCACCGGTTTTCAAGACCGGCACATTCAACCGCTCTGACATCTCCCGACAATGAAAAGGTGGAGGAGCCACCCGGATTTGAACCGGGGATAGCAGCTTTGCAGGCTGCGGCCTTACCACTTGGCGATGGCTCCGTATACATCAATAAAATGGCAAATGGAGGAGTCACCCTGGATTCAAACCGGGGGATAGCAGCTTTGCAGGCTACGGCCTTATCACTTGGCTATGACTCCATCTATACAATTTAAAACAAATACGCATGATCTACGACGATTATGGTGCCCGGAGCCGGACTTGAACCGGCACAGCTGCAATAGCCGGGGGATTTTAAGTCCCCTGTGTCTACCAATTCCACCATCCGGGCAAATAGTCTATAGAGTGTTTATATGTTGTAAATTTCAAAAGATCAATGATATATGGAGCGGAAGACGGGGGTCGAACCCGCGACCCCGACCTTGGCAAGGTCGTGCTCTACCACTGAGCTACTTCCGCACATCCAAAACTAAATAATTTAAATTTGGATTGCAATTATACCCATTAATACTTTAAAAGTAAAGTGCTATAATCGAAAAAATTATTTTTAGGATTAAAAGATGCGAAGTGACGAAATAAAAGAGGGCTATAGTCGTGCACCACATAGGAGCTTATTGAGAGCAACCGGACTCAAAGATGAGGATTTTGACAAGCCTTTTATCGGTGTTGCCAACTCTTTTATCGAGATCATTCCCGGACACTTTTTCCTCAATAAAGTCGCCGAAATTATCAAAGATGAGATTCGCGCCAACGGCTGTGTTCCTTTTGAATTCAATACGATCGGCGTCGATGACGGTATCGCGATGGGACATGACGGGATGCTCTATTCACTCCCGAGCCGGGAGATCATCGCCAATTCGGTCGAAACGGTCATGAATGCACATAAGCTTGACGCGATGATCGCCATACCCAATTGTGACAAAATCGTACCAGGTATGATCATGGGTGCACTGCGTGTCAACGTACCTACAGTATTTGTCTCAGGAGGGCCGATGGCTGCAGGACATATGAATGATGGCACGCCGATCGACTTGGCCACTGCTTTTGAAGCTGTCGGAGAGTATGAAGCTGGCGAAATCGACGAGGCAAAGCTGACAGAAATCGAATGTAACGCCTGCCCAAGCGGAGGCAGCTGCTCGGGTATGTTTACCGCGAACTCAATGAATACACTGATGGAAGCGATGGGTATCGCTCTTCCAGGCAACGGGACGATTCTCGCTTTGACACCTGAACGAACCGAACTTTACCGCAAGGCTGCACGACGCATTTGCGAAATCGCCAAAGATGAAGCTGCCAGCAAAAAGATGAAATTGCGCAACATTCTCAATGAAAATGCTGTACGCAATGCTTTCGCCGTCGATATGGCGATGGGGGGGAGCTCCAATACCGTGCTGCATATGCTCGCCATTGCCAAGGAAGCAGCTGTCGATTTCAACCTGGCAGACATTAACAAAGTGAGTAAACGGGTTTCACATATTGCCAAAATCTCTCCTTCTCTAACAACTGTCCATATGGAAGATGTCAACAAAGCCGGCGGTGTCAGTGCTGTCATGCACGAGATGAAAAAGCGAGGCGATGATGTCTTGCTCGACAATCCAACAATAACCGGAGAAAGCCTCTATGAGCGTATCGCCGATGCCGCAATCAAAGATACCTCTATCATCCACACGATCGACAACCCCTACTCGGAGGTAGGCGGGCTTGCGATACTTTATGGTAATCTGGCTGAGCAGGGTGCAGTGATCAAAACGGCAGGCATCATCGGTGATCGCGTATTTACCGGCACAGCTGTCTGCTTCGACTCGCAGGATGCCGCGATCAAGGGCATCCTCGCCGGAGAAGTCAAGGCGGGCAATGTCGTCGTCATCCGCTACGAAGGGCCCAAAGGCGGACCAGGAATGCAGGAGATGCTCTCCCCTACCAGCCTGATCATGGGTATGGGTCTGGGGGATAAAGTTGCCTTGATCACAGATGGAAGATTTTCCGGTGCTACCAGGGGTGCAAGTATCGGACATGTCAGCCCTGAAGCAGCCGAAGGTGGGCTGATCGCTCTGCTCAAAAACGGGGACGAAATCCACATCGATGTAGACCAATATATTCTCGAAGCCAAACTCAGTGAAGAGGAGATCGCCCAACGAAGAGCTGATTTTGTTCCATTGGTCAAGCCACTCACAAGCTCCTGGCTCAAACAATACAGAGCATTAGTCACCAATGCGAGCCATGGTGCGATCCTGGAAGCAGAATAGGACTTGGTTCAACTACTGGAAGAGTAAAAAAAAGAAAGAATAAATGAGGAGGGGTCCTCTCGAGAGAGAGGAGCGAAGCGATCGGGCTGTTAACCCTTGACCCGGCTACCCCACTTGAAACGGGCTTTATAGAAGGGCTTATTGAGGCTTGTAATCACAACCTTCTTTTTGGCACTGGAAGCATGAATAAACTTGTTGTTTCCTAAATAGATACCTACATGATTGACGTACCCCCTTCTCTCTTTGGAGGTATCAAAGAAGATAAGATCACCTGCTTTAAGGTTTTTGCGACTGATCCGCTTTCCTACTTTGGCCTGATTTCTGGAAGTCCTTGGGATACAGACACCGCTTTTCTTGCATACATACCTTGTAAAGCCTGAACAATCGAAATTATACGGCCCTGTCGCACCCCAGACATAACGTTTTCCAAGCTGCTTTTTGGCAGCACCGAGCGCCAGATGGGATTTGCTGTTTCCTGATGGTAGAGAGAGAAAGCTTAATTTTGATTTGTGAGCTGATTTTTTTGAAAAGGTGACATTGGAGGAAGCCAGCCTTTTCTTTAGCGTGACTTTACGTTTGGCTAACTGATGTTTGGTTTTGATATGTTTTGCTTTGCCCGGTATAGTTAAGATCTGACCCAATCTGAGACTTTTGCTTGACTTTATTTTGTTGAATTTTTTCAACTCTCTGCTGCTGACATGATAACGCTCAGCAATCAAATAAAGTGTATCACCTTTTTTGACCTTATAGGTATCATGTTTTGCAATAGCGTGTCTCTTTTTGAGTACTTTATTAGGAGCAGAGGCGATTTTTTTTGCCTTCACTGTTTTGACCTTTTTGGCAACCTTAAGCTTCTTTTTTTCTGCTGCTTTCACTTTCGAAACAGACGCAAGGCTTCTGCTGTTGCTCCTCTCTGGCATATATCCCTTTGGCGGGATTTTCAGAATAGTGCCGATTTTGAGTGCTGCCTCCTTTTTCATGTGATTGTATGATACTATCTTTGAGACTGTTGTGTCATGGCTTCTGGCGATAGAGAAGAGTGTATCACCCTGCTCTATTTGATGCTCTTGGCTCCTTGTTTTGTGCTTCGTGACAACCTGTTTATACGCAACAACTGCAGCATCGCTGGCAGCCCTGATCTTTGCAGTCTGCTCGGAGAGTGCAAGATTATCATTGGGCGAAGAAGATGAGAGTGCCTCCTCTGTATCCAGCAGAAGCTTGGTCAGCCTATCCTCTGAGGATTGCTCTGCTTCATTGGATGCAAGTGTATGAGAGGCAGCCTCTGTGTCAGCACTCTCCGTCTTACTATTTTGATCCATCTTTGCCATAACAATTTCGACAATCGCTGCAATGTCTTCTGCACTCTCCATATTACTTTCGGAAGTGACGAGTGTATTTGCTGCATTCTGCGAAAGTTCAATTGTTTTAGCATTGCCCTTCTCTTTGCCTTTGCTTGTATTGACTAGTTCTGCCGAACTCATTGGCTTCCAGCTAAAATAACTTGCGCCAACGATCACAAATAATAGTGGAGAAAATAGCAATAGCTTCTTTCTTCTGCTCCTACGCTTTGTCTTCGGAACATCTGCTTCTGGAATGATTGTCTCCTCTGAACTCTCCTCATAATACGCTTTATATGAATCCAGGTCAAATCTATCCACTTCAAGTTGATTTTTATTGTTTGGCATCCAATCCCTCCTCTCTTTTAATTACTGACTCACACCATACGATACGCCCCATTCTTTTTATTTCAGGGAATAATACATTTCTAATTTTAGCATATTACTATTAACAATTTATAAATAATGCTATTGTTATCATATTTCGTATTTGCGCTTCACCATCTCAATGAATAGACTGCCAGGCAAGATTCAGCTGAACCTTATGATGTAATAGACTTATTCCGCAACAAGTCTAATATAGCGTGTCGAAGGATGAGGATCTCCACCTTTTGTATGCAAAGCTTTCCAACCCGATTGGCCAAAATTACCCCCATAGAGAGGATCACTCAAGAGTCCCTCCAAAGAGAGCAGCATGATGCGATCGAGCCATCCGCTCCCGTAACTCGTCTCTTCATAAGCACGAAGTGCCTTCTCTTTACGCTCAGTATCATAAGCCAAAAAATGCTGCTTCTCTCTGCTCTGCAGCTCCATCGCTCCTTCGATCACAAACTTTCGAATATCCTTGTCATAGGCTGGGTGTATGATCGTCTCTGCAAGAAACTCACTGGCATGAAAGGTTTGTGCACTCGGAAGCAGACTCCCTTCCGGAAACATATGCTGCTGCACCGCCTCTATCACGCAAAGAGCACTATCTGGTACCTCTCTTTCCTTCTTATGGCCCGAAGCCAACAGTACCGAGGCCCCACCGACCATAGAAGCACCCAAAAACCATCGCCTATCCACAACTTAGCCTTTCAGTCCTTTACCTGGATCAATCATTCCATCCGCTGGCAATCCCGATGATATCAAAATCAGACTTCCAGTACTTCTTGAGTGTCGCACGAAAGCGCTCCCATCCATAGGTGCTGCTATAAGCCTCTTCACTCCACAGCGGACCTTTGGCAAAGAGTGCGAACCATCGTCCTTCACCATACTCGAGCTTGGTTATCTGGTAGCTATTCTCCCAGCGTTCACGGATCACCCTGCGCATGCTGCTCCACTCATCCAAACTGGCAAAACTCTGATCTTTATAACCTGTTCCTTTGGCGAAAATCCCGACCCACTGGCCACCACCGGCTTCGATTTCGGTCAGAGCATATCCTTTTTTCCAATATGACCTAATGGTTTCTCGAAACACTTTCCACTCCCGCTCCACGACATAAACCTGATCTTTATAACCTGTTCCTTTGGCGAAAATCCCGACCCATTCAGCATCGCCGTACTCAAGGTCTATCAGATCGTATCCTTGTGCCTTTTTCTTCTCGATACCTTTCACAAACTTTTTCCAATTGCTGCTGTGCAGGTAAGACTGTGCTGTATAGCCGGTCCCCTTGGCAAAGACACCCATCCAGGTACGGCGACCCTGCTCCAGATCGACCAGATAAAAACCTTTTCGCCACTCTGCCTCTATCGCATCCATCATGTCAGATAAATACTCTCTACTGATCAGCGACTGAGCTGTCATCTTGGTGCCCTTGGCATAGAGACCTGCCCAGATATGCTCGGCATGACTCATCGAACTCAACACCACGACACTGCTTAAGCCAATCAAAGCTTTGTGATACCATTTCATTTTAGTACTCCTTTTTTTATCATTAAAAATAGTATATCATACCTATAAGAAATTTTAACTTTTTGAATAGGCGAACAAAACTTCAAATTCAAGGAAGTTATGCGGATAACTCTCCAGCAGTTGCTTGGTCTGGGTGTAGCTGAGCTGCCGTTCCCCCCCGCTGGTACCGCTCTCTTTGATATAACGCAGCATTTTATAGACTGAGTCAAAATGCAACGTATAGGATACTGTTTCGAAACGTACTTTCATGTGCTCACTTATCTTCTTCCGAAGAAAAGCTTCACTGTAGATTGGTGAAGTGATCCCCGCGCAGTGATGCAGTGAACGGAAAGTACCGGCTGTAAAGATAGCAAAATAGAATCGATCGGAAAATGCCGAAAGCTGCGAAAGTGTCATCTCCAGATCACCGCTCCACTGCAATGCTGACGCGGAGACTACTACATCATAGTATCTATACGGAAGTGAGCTGAAGACTTCGGGCATAGCAAAATCACCCTCGATCATCGCTATCCCCTTGAGGGAGGGGTGCAGCCGAAGCATTTCAGCGGAAATATCCAGCGCTGTCAAGTGCTCAAATGTGATTCCCTGATCTCTGAGATTGTGATAGATTTCTCCCCTGCCACATCCCAAATCAAGTATCTTCTCGTAATGCTTTTGAGGCAAATCAGAAACAAGTTTTTGGGCGACTTCTGTTTGAATGATATTGTGTTGGCTGTAGGTCGTGGCAAATCGTGAAAACTCATGGGCAACCCTCGTCATCTATTTAACTCATTTTTCATTTTTTTTAGGTATAATCCCCAAAATTATACCCCAAATTAGGTTAGGAGTAGCTCCGCTATAGCCTGATTTTAGAAAACTACATCATATCGAGGAATCAATGACATCAACACTACTTATCGTTCAGATTGTTCTGGCAATTGCCATCACGATCTCTGTACTTCTGCAGAAAAGCTCCAGTATCGGACTGGGAGCCTATAGCGGAAGTAACGAATCTATGTTCGGCGCCAAAGGCCCGATGGGATTTTTAGCAAAATTAACCTTTACGCTTGGCCTGTTTTTTATACTCAATACGCTGGTGTTGGGCTATCTCTACACCAAAGAAAACAGCAAAACTGTTGCTGACACCATCACATCCTCAGTGCCGGTTTCTCCGGAAAC
>JANTGA010000088.1 GCA_024763175.1 Sulfurovum sp. | reverse complement strand
TATGTCTCCTTGTAGAGTTGCACATCCCCGACACTCAAAGCCCCCAGAGTCTCACCATGGTAACTGTTGCTCAGAGAGAGAAAGAGAGAGCGATCCTCTCCTCTATTGCGATGGTAGTGATAGCTCATTTTCAGAGCGACCTCTACAGCGCTTGAACCGTTATCGGCAAAAAAAACCTTCTCGAGGCCTGAGGGCGTCAAGTCAACAAGTCGTTTTGCGAGCGTCACTGCCGGCTCATGGGTAAACCCCGCCAAAATAACATGTTCGAGCGTATCGAGCTGCCCTTTGACTCTCTCATTGATCCGGGGATTGGCATGTCCGAAAATATTGACCCACCAACTGCTGATCGCATCGATATAGCGATTGCCTTCAAAGTCAAAAAGATAGACCCCTTTACCTGATTTGATGGGGATCAGCGGAAGCCACTCGTGATCTTTCATCTGCGTACAGGGGTGCCATATATGCTGCAAGTCCTCATCGATCATTGTTTTGTTCACTTTCATCTCCTTCAATGCAAAATCAACCGCTTTTAACCACAAGTTGACTAAAATAATAAAAATTTTAGTTAGGGTATCACAATAAACCCTAGAGAAGGCAAAAAAGCATGATAAGTTGGATGCAAAAACACAACAAATACCTTGTTATAACCATTTGGATCGCCACCATCGCATTTATCGGTGCAGGATTTGTAGGCTGGGGCAGCTACCAATACGGTGCCAAGGCAGGCAGCATTGCCAAAGTTGGTGATATCGAAATCAACAAAGCGAGGTTTGATATGGCCTACAGCGATATCTATCAACGCTACAATCAAAGAATGCAGGGGAAACTCGACGAGAAGAAGGCCAGGGAGATGGGTCTGGCGCAACAAGCCTTCTCTTCACTGGCAGCGCAGGCACTCCTCCTCAACCTGGCAAATGAGTTTGGGATTCTTGTATCCGATGAAGAGCTGGGAGAAAAACTGGCCGCTATCCCCGCCTTCCAAACCGAAGGAAAGTTTGATAAGAAGGTTTATGAAGGCTATCTGAAGAGTCGTCGCCTCAAGCCAAAAACATTCGAACAGGTCCTGCACGACGAAGAGGTCGTCGGCAAAATGCTCTCTCTACTGGATAGCAAAGCACTGCCCTTTGAAACAGAGGTGATCTCAGCTGCGATCCATGTTTCGGATAAAATAGCTTACAAAGTCCTCAGCGCCGATGATCTCAACCTCACGGTCAATGATGAGAAGCTCAAAAAATACTGGAAGGAGCACAAATCCTCCTATATGACACCCAGGAAGTACCAACTGGATATCCTCTGGACTGAAAGCAAAGATGCCAATGCGACAGAGGAAGAGCTGGAAGCATTCTATTCGCAAAACAGTTACAACTACATTGATGAGAGCGGGAAGCAGCTTTCACTCGACGAAAGCAGAGAGCAACTCCTCAATGATCTGAAAATGAAAAAATCAAAGAAACATGCACAAAAAGAGTATATCGCCTACAAAAAGGGCAAAGCTGAAAAAAGCGAAACAGTCACGCTGGCACTTAATGATCCACGCTTGACAGCAGAAGTCTGGGAAGAGATACAGAGCAAAGATATCAATGAAATCATGAAGCCCAAAGCTGTTGGGAATCGTTATGCTACGGTGAAGATCATTGCCATCATAGAATCTCAGGAGATGCGCTTTGAAGAGGCCAAAACAGTGCTTGCTGCAGACTATGAAAAGAGTGCAACGGCAGAAGGTTTGTCAACGTTGGCTGATTTGACGCTGAAAGACTTCAATGTGAGCCAGGCAACAGTGTCCGATTTTGTAACACTTCAACACCAGGAAAGCTTAAAACCTTTGAATATTCAGGAAACATTTCAATTCTTGCAAAAGCTCTTTACAACACAACAGGAAAAAGGTATGATATCAATAGAGGATAAAATAGTTGTCTATAAGGTATTGGAACAGAAGCTATCATCTGCAACAGAAGAGAAAGAGAGTGAAATGACAGAGAGTATTACAAATAAAATCAAGAGAGAGGATTTTCAAAGCAATTTACTCAAAAATCTGGGTCAGCGATACAGCATAGAAAAATATGTAGAAGGAATATAGCTTGAATGAGACAATTTTAGCGATCGATATCGGATCTACAAAAATCTGCGCCATTATTGCAGAGATTCAAAATGGAAAAACAGAGATTATCGGTCATGGGATCACCAAATCCCAGGGTATCAAAAAGGGTGTCATTACCAATATAGAACTCGCATCCAAATCGATCAAGAAAGCAGTCAGCGGTGCCAAACGTATATCCGGAAGCAGCGTCTCTACTGCTACTGTCTCCATCTCCAATGCCTATGCCAAGAGTATCAATTCAACCGGTATCGTGAATATCCCGCATAAGGATATCTCCATCACAGAGATCGAGAGAGTGATCCAAACAGCACTCTATAATGCCAATGTACCGACTGAGTATGATGTCATCCATGTCCTGCCTTATAACTTCAAAGTGGATTATCAGGACTTTATCGAAGACCCCTACGGAATGAACGCCAGCCGAATGGAAGTCGATGTCAATATCATCATGACCCAAAAATCGAGCCTCAGCAACCTGATCAAAACGGTACAATCTGCGGGCATAGAGATCGATGGTGTCGTACTCAACGGATATGCTTCCGCGATCACGACCATGGGAGAGGATCAGAAAGAGTTGGGTGCCGCAGTCATCGACATGGGGGGCCAGACGTGCAATCTGATCATCCATACCGGCAACTCCATCCGATACAATGATTTCCTCAGTGTTGGCTCCAACCATATCACCAATGATCTCTCTATGGCGCTGCACACGCCTCTCCAGATCGCGGAGGGCGTCAAGATACACTATGGCGACCTGATCAACAATAGTACCGATGTCATTGAGCTACCAGTGATCGGCGACGAAGAGAGCAGAAATGAAGTCTCCCTGGAGATCATTCACTCTGTTATCCTTGCCAGAGTAGAAGAGACCCTGATGCTTCTCGCCAAATCAGTCAACAAAAGTCTGCTCAAAGAGCAGATTGGGGCAGGTGTCATATTGACGGGCGGCATGACCAAACTCAAAGGCATGCGCGAGTTGGCACAGGCGATCTTTGATGGAATGCCTGTGCACATTGCGCAGCCCGAAGAGAAAGATATCGGGGGCCTGTTCGATGAACTGAAAGATCCGGCATTTTCCACAGTGATCGGCTTGCTTCTCTACAGAGGAGGAAAGCACACAGAGTATGAGATCAATATCAACAAAGAGCTGCTGCACTCCAAACATGATTATACCAACTCGTTTGGAGGCAGACCAGATGTACAAGAGGAGCTTCCAAAAAGTGCTCCAAAAACAGACTTGGGAAATATAGAATTAACGGAGACGATTAGATCGACACAGGAAAAACATAAAATAGAGGTCAAGCGTGAAGAGGAAGCATCCTCTTTTACGTTTGAACAGTTACCCGATGATCCATTAGAAAAAAGCAATCCGATCAAAAGGTTTGCCAATTGGGCAAGACAGTTATTTTAGCAAGGAAGGAGAGAGAGATGGAAGAAGAATTTGAGATAGAAGTGGTAGAGACGACAACAGTAACAAGTGGTGCGAAAATCAAAGCGATCGGGGTCGGTGGCGGTGGTGGCAACATGATCAACCATATGATCGAAGAGGGGATGCATAGTATTGATTTGATCGTCGCCAATACTGATGCACAAGCCCTGCATACCTCGGCAGCACCCTATAAAATGCAGCTGGGGATGAATGCGACGCGAGGACTAGGAGCTGGCATGATCCCGGAAAAGGGACGCGAGGCTGCTCTGGAGAGCTTCGAAGATATCAAGTCTATCCTTGATGGCTCTGACATCGTCTTCATCTCTGCCGGACTTGGCGGCGGTACAGGAACAGGTGCTGCTCCAGTCATCGCTCAGGCAGCCAAAGAGATCGGTGCACTGACTGTCTCTATCGTCACCAGCCCATTCAAGTTTGAGGGTCGAAAACGAGCCAAACTTGCAAAAGATGGACTCGAAGAGCTCAAGATGGAGAGCGATTGTATCATCGTCGTTCCAAACGAAAAGCTTCTCGCAGTAGTCGAGAAGAATCTCGGAATCAAGGAGAGCTTTAAGCTTGTCGACGATATCCTCTCACAGGCAGTCGGCGGCATCTCCAATGTCATCCTCTCCCATGGAGATAACGATATCAACCTTGACTTTGCCGATGTCAAAACAATCATGAGTCACAGAGGTCTCGCACTGATGGGCGTGGGAAACAGTGCCGGTACCAATGCAGCCTATGATGCTGCCAAAGCTGCGATCGAGTCACCTCTTTTGGATAATATCTCCATCGATGGTGCGATGGGTGTACTGGTGCATTTTGATATTCATCCGAACTATCCAATTCTTGAGATATCAGAAGCGATGAATATCGTAGAGGAAAATGCCGACGAAGATGCCAATGTCATCTTCGGTACAACAACCAATCCCGATATGGGTATTGATGAGGTCAAGATTACGATAATAGCAACAGGTTTTGAGAGCAGCAAAACAACCGCATCGCCAAAGGAGACGAACAACAAATCAAAGTTGGGCGGCTCACTGCTCAACCACAGCAACAAAACTACAACTAGCCCGATGCCGTCCAGAGCAGCGGGCAAAAAGGTTGTCGGAGGAGACTATGGTGACCACGAGGATATACTCGATGTCCCAACATTTCTCAGAAAGCAGATGGACTAGGGCGTACTCCTGCCCTCTCCCCCTTCTCCCTATATTCACATATAAAGACACCTGCTTAACGGCAGGCCCCCAATCAAAACATAAGGAAAACAATGAAATATATCAAAAAACTTTCAGACTATGCCATTGCAGGTGGAGTCGGCGCAATCCTTGTAGCCGGACTGGCAGGCTGTCAGCAAAAAAGCGAAGAGAATGCAGAACAGAGCAATACACAGGCCAAAGGCGCCTTCGTCATCATCGAGGAGACAGCTCCGGGGAAATACAAAATCAAAGATGAATTCCCTTCAGATGAAACCAGAATCGTGCTGAAAAAGCTCGATGGAAGCGAAAAGGTCTTGACCAAAGAAGAGCTGGACCAACTGATGAAGGAAGAGGAGGCCAAGATCGACAATGGCACTTCTGATCTCACTAAGCCACAAGAGGCACAAGTCAGCTCTCAGGGGATGGGACTGGGAGAAACAATTTTGGCCAGTATGGCAGGTGCCATGGTAGGCGCCTGGATAGGAAACAAGCTTTTTGGCAATGCCAACTACCAAAATAACCGAAAAGCAGGCTACAAATCCCCCTCTACCTACTCAAGAAGTGCAAAGAGCTTCAATAAACCACGAAGCTCCGGGAGCAAAACAGGAAAGAGCGGTTTCTTCGGCAGCAAGTCATCCACGAGAAGCAGCAGCTCATTTGGCGGCTGACAGATGGTAGAACTTCAAAAAACAAAAGCATTGGACCCTGCTTATCTCGAAACACTGGGCTTCGTCTGGCATACGGACAGTGATGAAACCCCTTATGTTTCTGACCAACTCGTCATCCTCTCGGAAGCAGAAGCAGAAGCCTATTATGAAGCAGGCAATACCCTCTATGAGATGTTTGTCGAAGCGGGAGAGCACATCGTCGAAAACAATCTCTTTCACGAGATCGGTATCCCCTTCAACCTCGTCGATCTCATCAAAGAGTCCTGGGAAAACGATGTGCATTGGCACCTCTATGGCCGATTTGATCTGGCTGGAGGGATCGATGGCAAACCAATCAAACTCCTAGAGTTCAATGCCGATACACCTACTGCGGTTTTTGAAACAGCGATCGTCCAGTGGGCGATACTCAAACAAAACGGCCTCGAGGAGGAGAGTCAGTTCAATGCCCTCTATGAAGCGCTGGTCGAGAATTTCCAGCGTCTGGTCACACTGGAGGAGAGTGTCGAAGCATTCGAAGATCAGTATGAGGGGTGGAAGTTTCTCTTTACTTCCATCAAAGGAAATGCCGAGGAAGAAAACACTGTCAAACTCCTCCAGCATATCGCAGAAGAAGCCGGGTATATCACCGAGTTCGCCTATATCGATGAGATAGAGTTCAGCGAAGAGGAGGGGATCGTCTATCAGGATGAACAGTATGAGCTCTGGTTCAAACTCATCCCATGGGAAGATATCGCCCTCGAAGAGTCTCACCTCGCGATGCTGCTAAAGGGTATCATACTCAATCAAAAGGCGATCATTTTCAACCCTGCTTATACCCTGATGTTTCAGAGTAAAGCAATACTCAAAATCCTCTGGGACCTCTACCCCGACCACCCTCTCCTGCTTGAGAGCTCTTTTGCGCCTCTCGAAGGCCAAAAACAGGTTGTCAAACCTTTCTTTGGCAGAGAGGGCGAAAGTATCTCGATCCTCAATCCCGACGGCTCTACAGCAGCAGCGATCGAAGGTGACTACGACAATCACAGTAAACTCTACCAGGCCTACACCCAACTCCCCACTGACCAGGAAGGCGCCAGCTACCAGGCAGGGCTCTTCTACGTCTATGAGTCCTGTGCCGTCGGCTTCAGAAAAGGTGGTCTCATCCTCGACAATATGTCAAAGTTTGTGGGACATATCGTCCGCTGAGACTCTCCTCTATTCCCTCCCCCCCGTGCCCCACAGAGATGCTATTATCTCTTCTGCGGCATCTTTAATGCTGAAATAATCATTATTTTTTTGAGTTTCAGGTTTTAGACAAAAGAGAAAAACAGTGCTAATCAATAACTATTATCCAGTTAATCGTTTGTTAATATTATCATATTATAATTTTGATAACAGTTACTTATCTTTAAAAGATAATTGTAGTTGTAATCATC